>JBGUUF010000249.1:0-7885 GCA_045133435.1 Acutalibacteraceae bacterium | reverse complement strand
GGGCATAATTTTTGAATTAATATTCATTTCGGACACGCCTTTCAAAAGTTATTGCGCTGTCAGATAAAAAATTGACAGCGCAATAACAGAATATGCCCTATTTCAAATTTTCGTTACTATTTCATCATGCAGTAGATATTTTCCAGTGCATGCCCCATGCTGTCTGCCGTGTGCATTATCTTGCGTTTCAGCTTGCGCTTGTTAGGCATGCCGTTCATACAGCCGCATCCTGCCGCGCCCAATGCCACACCGACTGCCAGACCTATGCCTATTCCCTTTATCATTCGCGTGGTTCTGTACAACATTTCTTTCACCTCAAATTTATATATTATCTGTAATAAATTGCAAATTTATACGGAACGCCAAACAATTTTCAACAATTATTTGACTTATCCGCATTTTTATTATTGACATCGCGGCATTTTTCATTCATTATATATATGTATGTCCTCGAGCCAATTAATGCTGTGGCAAAAAAATTAAATTAAGGATGATTGTAAGATTATGGCAAAATTAAATATTGTGCTGGTAGAGCCTGAGATCCCTCAGAATACGGGAAATATAGCCCGCACCTGCGCCGCCACCGGTGCAAGGCTCCACCTTGTTGAGCCGATGGGCTTCAAGGTCGATGATAAAAAACTCAAGCGCGCGGGTCTGGATTACTGGTATCTGCTCGACATTACATATTATGAGTCGCTAGACGACTTTTTTGCAAAAAACGCAGGCGGCGAATTCTACTATTTCACCACCAAGGCGAGAAATACTCACTCGGATGTAAAATATCCCGACAATGCCTATCTTGTGTTTGGCAAGGAGACAGCCGGACTGCCGGAAAAACTGCTTTTTGACAATCCCGACCGCTGTGTTCGTCTGCCGATGATAGGCGAAGCGCGCAGTTTGAACCTATCGAATGCAGTAGCGGTGGGCACCTATGAGGTCTTGCGCCAGTGGAATTACCCAGAACTGCAAAATTTCGGCAGTCTCCGCAACTACGATTGGGACAATGCAGTAAATCCAGAATAACAATTTTTTTAGAAAGAGGGTTAGTCAGTCTTGAAAAGAGCTACAAGGATAGTTCTGATCCTGCTGCTGATGTGCGGCACATTGACCACGCTCGTATTAATCGCACTTGACGGAAAGAAAGTCAACGTCAATACATATCCTTCACCATCGGACAAAATCTCATCTACACCGCAAAATCTCGAACTGATGCTGTCAGACACCGAATTTTCTCTCGAAGCAGGTGAATCCTATCAATGCGCCGCGACGCGTTCCGACGGCAAAAAAGTCGAGGGTTTGGCGTGGTCAAGCTCGGATAACAGCATCGCCTCGGTTGACGAGAGCGGAAATATAACCGCCGCCGCAAAGGGCGAAGCTACGATAACGGCTTCACTCTCGGACAAGGTTAGCTGTAGTGTGAAGGTATCGGTTTATGAGAACGCCAAAAATTCCATAACGCAGAATATCAAGGCTCTCGCGGTCAATGGCAGTGACGATGCCTACAACGAACTTCTCGAACTGTTGGGTCTGCTGAAAAAATCCAAGGGACAAGCCGCTGTCTACTCCGCCTTTCTCAATTCACTGATGGATTACGGCAAGGCAGGCGCGGGAGAGGACAAAGATTTAGATAAGCTGTGGAGCGAGCTGAATTCGGCTCTCGGCAACACAGACTTGGATATAAAGCAGGCGAGACTTCGCCGCGCGGCGCTCTCGGCGTATTGTCAGGGCGAAAAATCCTCCTCTGATATAACGATTTCATTCACAGGCGACTGCACCTTCGGGTATTTCAATGAAACCGATAAATCAAATATGTTCCCTGCTGTCTACCGCAATTCCGGCAGTGTGACGTATCCATTTGACTTGACTAAAAACGTGTTCGGCGCGGACGACATCACCATGATAAATTTCGAGAGCACCCTCACCGAATCCACCGAGCACAAGGACAAGCAGTTTTATTTCCGCGGCGAGCCGGCGTATGTCAATATTTTGACGAATTCCTCAGTAGAAGCCGTCACGGTGGAAAACAATCACTCTTACGACTACCTCACACAAGGCTTCAACGACACTATCAAAACGCTTGGAAAGTCGGGCATACGATACACGAGCCTAACTTCACCTGCCGCCATCAAAAAGGGCGATTACAGGGTGGTCATGCTGTCGCTCTCGCTGGTCAGCACTACATATAAGCAGGATTTCAAAAACCGAATCGAAAAATACATAGCTCAGTACAGCCGTGACGACACGATTATCGTGGTAAATGTTCACTGGGGTGCCGAGGGCGCAGACACCCCCGACGACTGGCAGATAGAAGCCGCTCACAGCATGATAGACGCAGGCGCAGATTTAATTATCGGGCATCACCCGCACAGACTGCAGGGCATTGAGCAGTACAAGGGCAAATACATCGCCTACAGTCTCGGCAACTTCAGCTTCGGCGGCAACAACTCGGTGTCGTATCCGAACACGATTATCCTGCGCACCTCATTTTCCCACACCGACGACGGTATGACACTCGACCGCATTTCCGCCGTGCCATGTCACATAACCTCTACAGGCACCAAGGCAAACAACTTCCAGCCGACCGTGCGATACGGTGACAACGGCAGCAGCACAATATCCGACCTGCTCGCGCTCAGCGCAAAGCTGGACAACGGAATTAAATCAATTGATTGGTGTAAAGTAAACTGATATTTTTTGATGCATAAAAACACACCCGCTGTGGACGTTCATGCAGAACGCTTACAGCGGGTGATTTGTATTTCAGAAAACGATTTTATTTTACGAAATTACATAGCTGTGGGAGCAACCGGCGGTACAGGAGGTACGGGCGGCTGTGCCGGTGTGCAGATGTCGGGCAGCTCCATCAATGTTACTTCGCCCTTTGCTACAGCCTCAGCCTTCAGCTTGTAATAAGCCTCAGCGTATGTTGCCTGCATATAAGGCATGAGGTAAAGATAGAGGATACCGCATGTGCAGCTCGCGCCAAGTTCCCAAAGTATGAAGGACAGCTCAAGCACAAACAGATCCCACTTGTGACCATTTGTCATTGACTTGGAAATCTGGAATGCGCGCTTAGTGGAAATTTCGGGATTTTCAGCGAGAACGTAGGGCATCATGCTGTATTCATAAGCCTTGATGATACCGGGAACGATCAAAAGCAGTGTCCACAGATAAACCTTGATCCCCATAAGAAGCATTGCACCTGCGATGTGTACGCACTTCTTCAGGGGAACGAATATCTCGGTAACAGGTGTGGGCACGCCGCGGCTCTTCTGGAAGAAGCGATAAAGACCAACACTGATCGGACAAAGTACGAAAAGCATGAACAAGATAAGTATAACATAAAGCACCAAAAGGATAATTGATGCGCCCTCTGTCATGTTGTTAGTAGAAATCTCAGCGGAGAACGAACCGTCCTGCATGTTTACTACATCGTCATAAGAGCCTGTCGAACCGAACACGCCGAGTATAATGGCGAAAATGTAGAAAACCGTTACACCGCCGCATGCGATTGCCATTGTTAAGAGTATCGCGAGAATAGCCTTGCCCCAATAATTTTTAAGGGCAGCTTTTGCGTTGGTTTTAAGTTCTTTTCTAGACCACATAAATAATATCTCTCCTTTTCATAGTGAAAAAATATCCTTTCTGAAATACTATATGGAACAAGGCTTCGCTCCTTGCTCATATTACTTATATATTAACAAATTTGTTTTAAATTTTCAATACTTTTTTAACTCATCATAAAAATAATTCCCAATATTTCCTCAAAAACACCGCCGCCGCAAATATTCGCTTGGAACATTCGCGGCGGTTTATGTGCTATTTAATTATACAAAATTCGGTGCTGTCTGCGGAATACAGACGTCGGGAAGCTCGTCAAGGCTTATATCTCCCTTAGACACCGCCTCGGATTTAAGTCTGTAATAAGCCTCAACATTTGTCGCACAAATATAAGGACCTGCATAGATCGCAAGCAATCCGCATGTACACACTATACCCAGATACCAAAGAATGAACGACAGTTCAAGCACAAATAAATCCCATTTGTGACCGTCGGTCATCGCCTTAGAGATCTCAAAGGCGCGATGGGTGGAAATTTCGGGATTCTCGGCGATAATGTATGGCACCATGTAATTTGATGATACCCGGCACGATGAATACCAGCGTCCACAGCAAGGTTTTAAGCATCACAAGGAAGGTGGTGAAAGCTATGTGAGGTGCGTTTTTAAACAGCGAGAACATTTCGGAAACCGATGTGGGGATGCTGCGGCTCTTTAGATAAAAACGAACCGCACCCACCTGCAATGGCTTAAAAATAAAATACCTGTACGCCATATAAGCCACTAACAGGAAAACATAAAATGCAATTACTTGTATAGTCAAAGCATTTTCTTGAGATTGGGAATATGAGCCGTGTTCGATATAATACCTGCTCAGGTCGATTATCGACTTTATCGCATTGTAAACCCGCCGTGCGAAGTATGAAATAGCAATCATTATGGCGAAAACCGCCAGACCCTTGCCGAAATAATTTCTCAAAGCAGATTTGGCATTGTACTTTAGTTCAGTTCTTGACCACATAAAACATCATATTTCCTTTTGATATTGATTTCTTTTCGGAATATTCCTCTTTTATAATAACAAACCCATGGCGTTTTTTCAATATAATTTTAAAAGAATTATCAAAAATCTCTCAAAATGCAAAAAATCTGCCTTATCGCAATTGATAAAGCAGATTTTTTACATATAAAAACTAATTACTTTTTGAGAGCGACTGCCTTCTTGGCTGTCTCAACGATGTTAGCTGTGCTAAGACCGAATATCTCGAGCAGATCAACAGCGGGACCGCTCTTGCCGAAGGTGTCGTTTACGCCTACGCGGAGCACGGGAACGGGGCACTCTTCGCAAACGACCTCGCAGACTGCGCTGCCCAGACCGCCGATGATATTGTGCTCCTCAACAGTGACGATAGCACCTGTCTTTGCCGCGCTGTCGAGAACCAGTTCGCGGTCGATCGGCTTAACGGTAGCCATGTTGATAACGCGTGCGCTGATACCTGCGTCATTAAGCTGCTTGCCAGCCTCGATAGCCTTCTCGACCATCAGACCGTTGGCGATGATAGTAACGTCGCTGCCCTCGCTGAGCACAACACCCTTGCCGATTTCAAACTTGTAATCATCGCCGAACACTACCGGCACAGCCAGACGACCGAATCTGAGGTAGCAGGGACCGTACATCTTGGCGACAGCTCTGGTTGCGAGCTTTGCCTCGGTGTCGTCAGCGGGAACGATAACTGTCATGTTGGGGATAGTGCGCATTACGGAAATATCCTCGCAGCACTGGTGGCTTGCGCCGTCCTCACCGACCGAGATGCCACCGTGAGTAGCACCGATCTTTACGTTGAGGTTGGGGTAAGCGATAGAATTGCGGATCTGCTCAAATGCACGACCGGATGCGAACATTGCGAAAGAGCTGGCAAATACCACATTGCCGCATGCAGCCATACCGGCGGCAATGCTCATCATATTCTGCTCGGCGATACCGCAGTCAAAAAATCTGTCGGGATGAGCCTTCTTGACCTTGGAAGTCTTGGTAGCACCTGCAAGGTCAGCGTCAAAGACATACAGATTGGGAATTTCGTCAATAAGCTCAACCAGTGTGTCGGAATATCCTTCACGGGTTGCAATTTTCTTTACATCTGCCATTGTATGACCCTCCTTATTCCGCTTCCAGTGCGCTGTACTGAGCCTTCAGCTCGTTCATTGCAGTCTCATACTGCTCTGCATTGGGAGCTACGCCGTGCCAACCGACCTGATTTTCCATAAAGGAAACGCCCTTACCCTTTACGGTGTGCATGATGACAGCCGTGGGCTTGTCCTTAATGCTCTTTGCCTCTTCGACAGCCTTTTCGATCTGCTCGAAGTCGTGACCGTCTATCTCGATAGTGTGCCAGCCGAATGCCGCAAACTTCTCGGGAATCGGATAGGGAGAGTTGACCTCATCCATCGTACCGTCTATCTGAAGATTGTTGTTGTCCACAAAGATCATCATGTTGTCGAGCTTCTTGTGAGCTGCGAACATAGCAGCCTCCCAGACCTGACCTTCCTGGATCTCGCCGTCACCCAAAACGGAATAAACGCGGTAGCTCTTACCTGCCGCCTTGCCTGCCAGAGCCATGCCCACTGCACAGGAAACGCCCTGACCGAGCGAGCCTGTGGACATATCAACGCCGGGAGTACCCTTCATGTCGGGATGACCCTGAAGGAAGCTGGAGGGCTTGCGGAGATTCTTTATTTCATCCTCCGGGAAAAAGCCCCTGAGAGCCAATGCACCGTAAAGTGCAGGTGCGGCATGACCCTTGGAGAGAACAAATCTGTCTCTGTCCTCCCACTTGGGATTCGAGGGGTCTACATTCATCTCTTTAAAATAAAGATATGTGATGACATCGGTTGCGGAGAGAGATCCGCCGGGATGTCCGCTCTTTGCATTAAATGTACCCTCAATAATGTGCTGTCTAACCTTACAGGCTTTCATGGAAAGCTGTTTCTTCTCGCTGGAATCCATTTTGTTGCCCTCCTAATTCATCCGAGGCATGCATTTACACACACCGCCTCATAATAAGTCTACAGTATATAATCACTCATTTGTCGCAATTTGTCAAGTATATTTTGCAATTTTGCGCGACAGTTGAATAAAATCTAAAATCACGGCAAAATTCATCGAACTTTGCCCTCTAATTTATGCAAAACATCATTGAAATATTTCGGCAATTCGCTGGTGAGTGAGATAGTCCTGCCGTCTCTCGGGTGAACGAATTCGATTTCCCGCGCGTGCAGGCATTGTCCCTCACAGCACGCAAACTGCTGCTTGGCGCCGCCGTAGACCGGGTCGCACACCACGGGATGCCCGATGTATGCCATGTGCACCCTTATCTGATGCGTCCTTCCCGTCTCCAGCGTGAGCCTGACGTGAGTGTATGCAGGTCCGCCGCCGCTTCCGCCGAATCGCTGCAATACATCGTAATGTGTTATCGCGTGGCGGCTGTTTTTGTCGGTCACGGCCATTTTCTTGCGGTCGATGGGGTGACGGCCTATCGGCGCATTCACCGTGCCGCTGTCATCTTTAAGATTCCCCACAACGACAGATTCATACCTCCGCGTGAAGCTGTGCTCCTTTATCTGCTCGGCGAGCGACTTGTGGGCGAAATCATTCTTCGCCACGATAAGCAGTCCGCTGGTCATCATGTCTATTCGATGCACGATTCCGGGACGCTCCACACCGTTGATGCCCGAGAGCGAATCGCCGCAGTGATACAGCAGTGCATTCACCAATGTACCGCTGTAATGCCCCGCTGCGGGATGCACCACCATTCCCTTTGGCTTGTTGACCACCAGCAGGTCGTCATCCTCATAGGCTATGTCGAGCGGGATGTTTTCCGGCTCCAATTCGAGCTTTTCGTTGTCGGGGATCTCAGCCTCGACTATATCGCCCGAAAATACCTTTGTCTTTTTGTCGGCAGGCTTACCGTTGACCGACACCAATCCCTGCTCGATTATCTTTTGCAGATACGAGCGGGTCATGTCGGGCATAAGCACGGCGAGTGTTTTATCCAAACGCCCGCCGTCCTCAGTTATCGTAAAATTTAATTTATCCATGCCGTCATTTGCTCTCCGAAGCCTTCTCTTTTTTGACGGATTTTTTATCGTCCATAAAAAAGAGAATGTAGATTGCGAGGAATACCGCACCGACGCAAACACAGCAGTCGGCGACATTGAACACGGCAAAGTTGAAGAGCGGGCTTATGTCGATGAAATCCACCACATATCCCAGCATGATGCGGTCAATCATATTGCCCACGCCGCCTGCGATGATAAGCACTGCGGCA
>JBGUUF010000248.1:0-4369 GCA_045133435.1 Acutalibacteraceae bacterium | reverse complement strand
TGTTAGGCAGATTGAACTGAGTCAGATATTTGTTGTAGAGAGCATCGTCCCAGTTTTTGTAGACACCCTTGAGTACGGTGCTGATGTCCTTTGCGGTGAAGGTCTGAGGGAATTTTATCTCGTCAAATACCACGCCGATATTCTCACGCACAGATTCATTTTTATTGCTCTCGCCGTTAATTGTAATTTCGCCGCCGTCAGCGTTGATAAGGTCAAGTATCGCCTTAATCATAGTGGATTTGCCCGCACCGTTGGAGCCGACCAGCCCCATAATGCAGCCCTTGGGAATATCCAGAGCGTTGATGTTCAGCGAAAAATCCTTGTAATTTTTGCTTAAATTTCTGATTTCGATTGCGTTTGTCATACCCAATCCTTCTCCTTTTTTTGAAAAAAATATCAGTTGTTGTCGTAGAGCATTTCCAGCGTGTCGATAAGCTCGCCCTTGGATATGCCCGCTGTCTTAGCGGCGTCAATAGCCTGCTGAAGGTGGCCTTCGGCAATTCGCAGATGTTCCTCGCGGATGAATTCGGTATTCATGCCCGCTACGAAGCTGCCCTTGCCGGCTACCGTCTCAATAAATCCGTCGCGCTCCAAGTCCTCATAAGCACGTTTGGTGGTGATGACACTGATTCTCAGCTCCTTTGCGAGAAACCGCATGGATGGCAGAGCGTCACCCGCCTTTAATTCACCGCTGATAATGAGATTCTTGATTTGTACGGTGATCTGCTCATAAATAGGGCGTGGGTCGGAATTGCAGATAATTATCTTCAAAAAGTACGCGCCTCCTTTTGGGATAATTAATTTTTCGATATATCGTTACAGTAAAAAACAATCACGCGTATAAATTGTTTTTACTGTATATATTCATTATACACGGTAAAACGCAATTGTCAATAGGATTTAAAAAAATTTTTCAAAAAAATCCAACCTGTTGCAAATTTCCTGCGTATATGTTAATGTAGGGAAAAGAAATCAGGCGGAGGTGGTGGTTTATGCTTGACCAATTGATAGCACAGCACGGAAAGAGACTTTTTGGTTTGTGCATTAAGCTGTGCGGAAGTGAATATGAGGCGGATGACCTGTATCAGGAAACGTGGCTCAAGGTTCACTGCAATCTGGAAAAGTATGATTCATCACAGCCGTTTGAGCACTGGCTCACCGCAATCTGTGTCAACTGCTACCGCGATTATCTGCGGCGGAGCAAATTTACAGGATTGTTTGCTAAATTCTCTACAAACGAGGAAAAGGATGCCGCCATGGAATCCATGACCGCCGTTGACAACAGCGTGGAAAATGCCGAGCTTTGGGAGGCTGTGCGCAGGCTTCCCGAGAAATACCGCACGGTGATAATCCTGCATTATTTCGGCGGCTATGAGGTCAGCGAGCTGTCCAAAATCCTCAAATCGCCCGAGGGCACCGTAAAATACCGCCTTCACAAGGCGCGTGAACTGCTGAAAGGAGGACTTGCACAATGAAAAAACAAATCGACATAACAGATGAGCGTCTGGACGAAATGCTGAGATCTATGAGTTCGGAAAAGAGCGAAAATTCAGTTGAAAATCTCAGACCGCCCGTTATAAATGAATATCGTCTGGAAAAGGAGCGGCTTCGTCGTCAGAAGCGCACGCAGGCTGCTGTAGTGGCGGTGATCGCCGCAATATCGGTGATAGTGACCGCAGTGGGGAGCTTCATACTCGCCAAGCTGTATTCTCCGCAGATGACTAAATTTATGCATCAGTTCCGTCGTTCAGAGGCTTATGAGCAGATGGCGAAGTTCATAGAGTCATATGGCGACGAAATGAATATTGCGTTTTTGTCAATGCTGGTTCTCCTTGCAATATGCTATGCACTGGGTGCGGTGCTTCTGGTGAAGAACAAAGATAAATTACTGGAATCACATCAACATTAAAAGGAGAGTTTGAACATGACAGGTACCGGAACTTCAACTGTCGGCTTAATAATTCTATTGGCTATATGGCTGATTATTTCGCTGTGCTTTGCAATTCCCACGGGTATCAGCGCATCACGGCGCAAGATGAATCCCGTAGGGTGGGGAGCATTGACATTTTTTACATGGTTAGTAGGATTAGTAGTATTCTTAATTTTTTTAAAGCCGAAATGCGATGATGTAAAATGCGTGGCATGCGGCGAATGGATACCGAAAATTCATGTGTATTGCCCATTTTGCGGGCATAAAGATTAATTTGAAAGGGGTTAATAATTTATGAATGCATCTATTGTTGCTATTCCGATTCTTATTTTGATTTTATTGGCGATCCTTGCGGTGCCGATATTGCTTGGAGTGTTCGTTTATCGCGACGCAAAATCCCGTGGCATGGAGCCTCTGCTGTGGGCACTTATCGCAGTGCTCGCGCCTAGTTTCATCGGTCTGATAATTTATCTTGTAGTGCGCAAGGATCATGTTGTTCTCGATTGTCCGAATTGCGGCGGTGAGGTTCAGGAATACTTCACCACCTGCCCAAGCTGCGGTCAGAAGCTTAAAGCGGGCTGCCCGACCTGCGGTACCGCGCTCAGACCTGAGTGGAAGATATGCCCTCAGTGCGGTCGCGAAATTACCGAAACCGAAAGCTTCACACCGCCCGTGCTAAACAAGGGCAAGGGTAACAAGGGTCTTGTCGGAATTATCATAGCGATAATCGCCGTTCCGCTGCTGATCATTTTCCTTGCGATATTGTGCTTTTTAACTAATCCAGTTGATAACACAGTTGATAACTATGATCATGACATCGTCAATGTCATGGAGTCTTTCAACACCGCGGTAGAACCCACCGAAATGGAGATCATCACCATGCAAGATGCAGACAGTGCGCTGTCAGACTCGGATAAGGATTGGATAGCTGAATGCAAAGAAGGCGAGGACGGCATTTATTCCAAGACGATTTATAAATTTGAGAGCGGCGGCTTTAGCAGTGATGGCGTTTTGAACGATGATAATGGTGACGGAAGCTATGAACTCATCTATGCATATACGATAATTGTTGTGAATTCCCCCGACGGAAAGGCATGCAACTTCCCGACCAAGGGAACCAAAGATAGCAAATTGGAATATGTCAGTTATGTGCTGGACGGCGATGGAAGCAAAATCCCCGAGGATATAGAATTCACCCTCGAAGAAGTCGAGGATTACGACGAATACAACAATGTGTTCATCGTCAAGAGCCTGTATAGTTACGATCTTAGCTTGGACGCTGAGATGCTTTATGTAAGTGATGTTATGGAAAGCGAAACCATTAAAGTTACTATCTTTGACAAAAGCAGCAGTATAGATTATACTATTCCGATTCAAGGAGAATCAGACTATATTGAATTTGTCAAGTGATTAATTGCAAACGACCTTCACGGTGCGAATTAGCCGCGAAGGTCGTTTTTATTGATGAATATTAACAAATTAATATTGATATTTTGTTTTTTTGCGATATAATATTATTAAAAACATTTTACCTAGGGAGAATTTTATTATGAGTGAATGCACACATGACTGCGGCTCCTGCACAGCGAATTGTTCAAGCCGCGAATCCAAAAAAGAAGATTTTATCGAGAAGCTCAACGATCTGAGCAGCGTTAAAAAGGTCATAGGCGTTGTCAGCGGCAAGGGCGGCGTTGGAAAATCCCTCGTCACATCTATGCTGTCGGTCACATTTAACCGCCGCAATTACAGCACAGCCATCCTCGATGCAGACATCACAGGTCCGTCTATCCCCAAGGCATTCGGTCTTAAAGAGAGAGCCGTGGGTATGGAGGATTATATCCTGCCCGTTGTCACCAAGACAGGCATTCAGGTAATGTCGCTGAATCTGCTGCTCGAGAGCGAGACCGCCCCCGTTGTTTGGAGAGGTCCTGTCATCGCAGGCACAGTTAAGCAGTTCTGGACCGACGTTGTGTGGAAGGACGTTGACTACATGTTCGTTGACATGCCTCCCGGAACAGGTGACGTTCCGCTGACCGTATTCCAGTCGCTTCCGCTGGACGGTATAGTTATCGTTACCTCGCCGCAGGAGCTGGTTTCGATGATAGTTGCTAAAGCGGTCAATATGGCAAAGATGATGAATATCCCGATCCTCGGCATTGTCGAGAATATGAGCTATGTCGAATGTCCCGATTGCGGCAAGAGGATCAACGTGTTCGGCGAGAGCAAGACCGACGCAGTCGCCGCCGAATTCGGCTTGAAGGTGCTGGCAAAGCTGCCCATGAACCCCGTACTCGCCAACAACTGCGACAATGGACTTATCGAACTCTTTGAGGGCGATTATATGGAAGCAGCCGCCGACGAAATCGAAAAGGCTGTTAATAAGTAAAAGATAATAATTTAATAGAAAAATCAGACTATGAGATCTAATGCTCATAGTCT
>JBGUUF010000247.1:0-5973 GCA_045133435.1 Acutalibacteraceae bacterium | reverse complement strand
AACAAGAAAATCTTTGATTTTCGAGTGGACATTATGCAAAAGATTGCAATTTACCAAATAAAAACTCCAGCATGCCAATATGCTGGAGTTTTTGGTCTTTTGATATTTTAGCAAGGGATTTCCGAGGCTTCGTATTTCTGAATAAGCCAGATGAGCCATTCATCGGTGTATTGCAACAGTTCGCTGTCGAATATTAATCCGAAATCGTCTGAGATGTATGCGGCAAGGTCGCTGTCCTCGCTTATTTCATATACCCTCATAAAAGCTGATTCACGATATTTTTTGCATATGTTGTGGTCGTCGTCGGAATAAGCATTTGCTTTTTTCAGTAATTCAATATCATTATAAACGCGGTTCCATTCACGGTCAAATTCTTCTCTGTCGCGTGAATCTAGCACCTCGTCAAAATCAATATTGTTAAACATACTTGGGGTGATTTTTTCAATTAAATTATCTACATTCATTATGAAAATCCTCTCAATTTTTACTTGTGCTACCGAAGCCGCCGTTGCGTACTCCGTCGGCATCATCATTCTCGACAACGCCAAATTCAGTGAAAATCCCTTGGGCGAAGCAATCGCCTGACTTGAGCGAGATCGTCTTGCCCTCGTTGGTATCGTTTGTGATTTTAATGAAGATGTGTCCCTCGTTGTCGGATTTATAATAGTCGCTGTCGATAATGCCCACCGTGTTGTTGAGCTGCATACGATACTTGAATCCAAGACCACTGCGGGGATATATCATCAGCACCCAGCCCTCCGCAATTTTTGCGCGGATACCTGTGGGAATTTTGGCTGTATCGCCCGGCTTTAATTCAAGGTCGTAGGGGAGGGAAAAATCGTATCCTGCCGAGCCACTTGTTGCTCTGCGAGGCATAGGAATTGCGGCGAGAGCGGATTCTGCACCGTCCTCCGTACCTAATTGTTCGCGCCATGCCTCGGTGAACTGTGCAAGGCTGACTTTTTCAAATTTTGCTATTTTTTTCATAATGTGTCTCCGTATAAGTAATAATAAAATCGTGCAAACCGCAAAGAATAATTACAGCCTTATTTTTTGATGAAAGGAATCTGCGCGTATGTCTGAAGCAAATCAAAGATACATCTGCGAGCTTTGCGGATATGTTTATTACCCCGAACAGGGTGATGAGGAAAATTTTATCCACGAGGGAACGCCGTTTGAGGAAATTCCCGCCGATTGGCGATGTCCGTGGTGTCAGGCTCCAAAGGATAAATTCCGCCCGATGAGCGATGATGAATGAATTTTGCATTTCGCCGATAGCGGTAAGGCATCCGTATGATTACGATTGTACGGATGCTTTTTTATTTTGCTGAAACATAATTTTATTCTTTAATTTTTTCACCAAAACATACAACGCATATCCGGTCAAAAATCCCAGTGAATTCAATATTAAGTCATCAATATCCGTTACCCTGTCATAAAACGGAAGCTGCAAAATCTCTATAAATAACGAAAAGCCTATTCCGGCAGCAATAACCTTTTTATGGGTGTTCAATTCCTTATAAACTATGGGCCAGATAATACCAATCGGGATAAACATTGTTGTATTTCCAATGAGATTTAATAAGGCAGAGCTGAGTTCGGGATAATCAAACAAATTAACAAAAGGGGTTACGTTAATTCTAAAAGGAAAAATATTAGCAACGTCCAAAATCAAAGGCTGTATTTTGCCGTCCACTTTAGCAAAGGGAAAGAATGTGAAGCGGGCAACAACAATAAGACAAATATAAACCAAAATTAACTGCGCTTCTCGTTTCCAATTTATCTGCTTATGTTTCACACAAAATATTGCTCTGACTAAAATCCAGATAACGCTTATGGCAATTATCATGGTTGTGTATGATATGTAAATCATTTTTTGCTCCTTGAATTGCTGTATTTACAAATAAACCCCCGAAAAAGGTCGAGCTTATTCGGGGATTTATTGATGTATTCAGATAACGGGATTAAAGCTCGCCGTTTTCGATTGCGGCAATCTGAGCGATTCTTGCCGCGTGTCTGCCGCCCTCGAAATCAGTATTGAGGAAGAGGTCAACCAGTTCGACAGCAACGCCGGGGCCGATAACTCTGCCGCCCATGCAGAGGACGTTTGCATCGTTGTGCAGACGGGTGTATTTTGCGCTGAAGTGGTCGGAGCAGCATGCCGCGCGGATGCCCTTGACCTTGTTGACTGCCATAGACATGCCGATGCCTGTGCCGCAGATGAGAATGCCCTTCTCGCACTCGCCATCAGCCACGCTGTGACCGACTGCCGCCGCGATGGGTGCGTAATTTACCGAAGCCTCGGAGTCTGTGCCGAAGTCCTTGAATTCGATGTTGTTCTCTGTGAGATATTTGATGATTTCCTTTTTCAGGGCGAATCCGCCGTGATCGCATCCGATAGCTATCATTTTAATTTGCTCCTTTTGATGTGTATTTATGATTTTTTGAGCTGTAATTCTCGCTCGGCCTGTGACGGACGAAGGTAGGTGGGAATCAGCTCCTCGGGGGATTTTGCGCCCTCCGCGTCGTAAATTCTCTGTGCCGCCATGGCGACGCCGTACCCACGCTGATTGCGGAGATTTTCGGGCGTCAATCTGACGTTGGGCAATGTCTCGCGCATTGCATTATAGCACAATTCCGCGCCGTCGCCTGCCAGATAGATCTGACCGTCCTCGTGGCTAAGCTCGTCGGTCAATTCCTCAATGGAAATCGCCCTGTCGTCGCACAGGCGAACAAGCTTGCCGTCATCAAAGGCGAACAGAGCGTTGTAGACCTGATTGCGGCGCGCGTCCATTGCGGCGCAGATTACACCGTCAAAGCCTGCGCAGTTCCACGCGATTGCTTCGAGTGTTGACACGCCGATGCATGGGGTGTTGCTTGGGAATGCCATGCCCTTGACCGCCGCCACGCCTATGCGTATGCCGGTGAACGAGCCCGGACCCGCCGATACCGCGTAGCAGTCGATGTCCGAAGCGGTCATTTTTGCGTTTGCCAAGGTGTTGGCGACCATCGGGAGAAGTGTTTCGCTGTGGGTAAGACCTACCTTGACGAAGCTCTCGGCGATGATCCTGCCGTCCTCCATGACCGCACAGCCTGCCGAGATCGCCGAGCTGTCTACTGCCAGTATTTTCAATTCAATTCACCCCGCAGTCCGCTTATCTTGAATATTCGAGTATCGTCGCTGTTCGGCGCGGATATCTCGATAGTGATTTTATCCTCGGGCAGTGCGCCGTCGATATTTTCGCTCCATTCGGTGACTATCACGCCATTGCCGATGTAGTCGAAAAATCCCGTAGAATAGAGGTCGTCCCAGCTCTCCACGCGGTACATATCGAAGTGGTAGAGCATAACTCTGCCCTCGTGCTCATGAACGATAGCGAAGGTGGGACTTGATACCTCGTATGGATCAATGCCCAGTCCTGCGGCAAGTCCGCGCACGAATGCCGTCTTGCCCATGCCCAGACCGCCGTAAAGAGCTATGACCTCATCGCCCGAGAGAAGTGCGCCGATTTTCTGCCCCAATGCTTCGGTTTCTTCGGGCGAATTTGTGATAATTTCCTTGTAATCCATGTTTATCCTTTAGAAAAGTCCTGTAATAGTGCCTTCGCCGTCAACGTCAATGCGGTTCGCGGCGGGAACCTTCGGCAGACCCGGCATGGTCATGATGTCGCCTGTGAGAGCCACCACGAAGCCTGCGCCGTTGGAGAGACGAACCTCCTTGACGGTGATTTCAAAACCTGTCGGACGACCGAGCTGTGTCGGGTCGTCGGAGAGCGAATACTGTGTCTTTGCGATGCATACCGGCATGCCTGCCGCGAGTTCCTCGAATGACGCGATCTGCTTTTCAGCAGCAGTAGTGAAATTGACCTTTGCCGCGCCGTAAATTTCGGTGGCGATTGCAGTGATTTTTTCCTTTATAGTAAGGTTTGCATTGTAAATCGGAGCGAAATTCGACGGCTTTTCGACTGCTTCCACTACCTTTTCGGCGAGTGCCATGCCGCCTTCGCCGCCCTTTGCGAATACTTCCGAGAGGGCGAATTCAGCACCGAGACTGCGGCAGTAATCTGCGATATAATCCAGCTCTGCCTGTGTGTCGGTGAGGAATTGGTTGATTGCAACAACGACGTTGACGCCGTATTTCTTCATGTTTTCGATGTGTGCGCCGAGGTTTGCAATTCCCTTTTTGAGCGCGTCGAGATTTTCAGCGGTGAGTTCAGCCTTAGGAACGCCGCCGTTGTATTTGAGTGCGCGCACGGTGGCTACGACCACGCATGCTGCGGGCTTCAAGCCTCCCATTCTGCACTTGATGTCATAGAATTTCTCCGCGCCGAGGTCAGAGCCGAAGCCTGCCTCTGTGATGCAGTAATCTGCGAGTTTGAGTGCAAGCTTTGTAGCGCGGATGGAGTTGCAGCCGTGTGCGATGTTCGCGAACGGACCGCCGTGCATTATCGCGGGTGTGCCTTCGAGAGTCTGCACGAGATTCGGCTTGATGGCATCCTTGAGCAGAGCGGTCATCGCGCCGTCTGCCTTCAAGTCGGAGGCGAATACCGGCTTGTTGTCGTATGTGTATGCGACGAGGATCTTGCCCAGACGAGCCTTGAGGTCGTTGATGTCGCTTGCAAGGCAGAGGATAGCCATGACCTCGCTGGCGACTGTAATGATGAAGCCGTCCTCGCGCGGAACGCCATTTATCTTGCCGCCCAAGCCTACAACTACGTTGCGGAGTGCGCGGTCATTCATATCAAGGCAGCGCTTGATGAGTATTCTGCGGGGGTCGATGCCAAGCTCGTTGCCCTGCTGCATGTGATTGTCGAGAAGTGCGCAGAGCAGGTTGTTTGCGGCTGTGATCGCGTGCATATCGCCTGTGAAGTGGAGGTTGATGTCCTCCATAGGTACGACCTGAGCGTATCCGCCGCCTGCCGCGCCGCCCTTAATGCCGAATACAGGACCGAGAGAGGGTTCACGCAGGGCGATGATCGCCTTTTTGCCGATTTTTGCCATAGCCTGTCCCAAGCCGACGGAGGTGGTAGTCTTGCCCTCGCCTGCGGGTGTGGGGTTGATGGCTGTCACGAGAATAAGCTTGCCGTCGGGCTTGTCGGCATAACGGGTGTAAAGCTCCTCGCTGAGCTTTGCCTTGTATTTGCCGTAGAATTCCAAATCATCGGCTTCAAGTCCGAGGTCGGCGGCAACATCTTCAATGCGGCGCATTTTGGCCTGCTGTGCAATTTCGATGTCAGAAAGCATATGTGTGTCTCCTTTTCAATAAAAAAATTCGGGCGAAAATTAACGTCCATAGTAAATTCCCGATTATTATACCATATATTAAAGCAGAATTCAAATATCTTTCACTAATTTTACTTGAAGTTGTTATGTAAATTAATTATAATATTGAACAAAGCATATTTTTTTAATTACACGGCTGATAAGGAATTTACGGTGAGATGGAGGTGGCGGTGTGAAAAAGACATTGAGAGAATTGCTTTGTCCGCAGCCAAAATCCAAAATCAAAGCAGGCAACGGTCAATTGAAAGGTGCATACAACTTCTATACATCCAGTCAGACGCAATCGAAGTTTTATCATTCTGCTACATATAACCAGCCCGCACTGATTTTCGGCACAGGAGGAATGGCAAGCGTTCATTTTTGTGACAACCCCTTTTCAACATCGACAGATTGCTTGGTTATGTACGGGCACCAAGGCGTTCGCTTGGAACTAATATACCACTATTTGAGAACCAATTTGCATATTCTGCAGGAAGGTTTTAAGGGTGCGGGATTACAGCATATATCTAAAGATTATATTCTGAATATCGAAATTGATATGCCAGAACCTGCTTTACAAGAGCAGATCACCCTTCAAATGCGACTGATTGACAGGTTGATCAATCACAAAAAGCAACAGCTTGCTTTGTTGGACCAGCTCGTCAAGTCCCGATTTATCGAACTGTTTGGTGACCCAGAGTTCAATACAAT
>JBGUUF010000246.1:0-2416 GCA_045133435.1 Acutalibacteraceae bacterium | reverse complement strand
AGAAAAAAGGCTTCCTTGCGGCAGAAGCTACAGTGGAGCTTTCAGTTCACTTCAAGCAGAAGCTCGGCGCAGGTTTATTCGGCGGTGAAGGCTTCATCATGCAGAAACTCAGCGGTTACGGCACAGCCTTCGTCGAAATCGACGGCTCGGTTGTTGAATATGATCTTGCTCCCGGTCAGCAGATAATCGTTGACACAGGCAATCTCGCCGCAATGAGCGAATCCTGCACAATGTCTATCCAGCAGGTTCATGGCGCAAAGAACATACTGTTTGGCGGCGAAGGTCTTTTCAATACAGTTGTCACGGGACCCGGTAAGGTTTATCTCCAGTCTATGCCGGTAAGCTCCGTTGCTCAGGCACTCATTCCGTATCTCCCGGTATCCCGCGTCTAATTTTACTAAATTAAAAATAAAAAATGCTGTTAATTCAGATTTTTCCGAATTAACAGCATTTTTTGTTTGCCGAAAAAATTCTCAGTGTATGCAATGCTTGCTGAAAACGTAGTTCATGCCTGTTTTTTGGAAAAATGTCTCGTTGTACCACGGGTCCATGCCCACAAAATCTCCGACATACAGCGCCTTGCCGTCGTTTATGGTCCATTCCATGCCGTGCTCCGGCTCCCAATCGCAGCCGAATTCCACGCTGAATGCAATTTTATCCGAAGATTTCGGGGTCTTGATAATAAGGATACGGGGCGATATATAGCCGAAAATCTCGCTTTCGCCCACGCTGTCGGGAACTTCGGGGGAGTCCTTGTCGAAAAACTGCCTGAAATCTTCGCAATATCTCAGGGTGTATTTTTTCAGCTCGTTTATCAATTCGGAAGGCATACTGTTGAAATACTCCGCGCATTTTTCGGCATATTCTGCATCCGCATTTTCTATTGCAACATCAATGTTGCGGTCAAATAGCTTTGAATGCATCCTGCCGAACTGACATCCGCCCTCACTTTGTATTGATTCAATGATCATTGCAGATCACCTCCGCGCATGTTTGCGATTTTAATTATCAGCTTGGTGAGCCTGAGCGGATAAAATCCGTGACACAGTCCCGCCAGCCTGTTGACAGGCGTGTTGAGAATGCGGTCGATTTTCTCAAGATATTGGGGGTCTTTAGAACTATCTGGCTGGATCACTGCATACGCGATTTTTTTCACAGCCTTCACGGCAATGCCGAATATCCATATATCTTTGAGCTGATCAAGTGTGCAGCTTACTGAATACTGCCGCTTTTCGAGCGCCTTTATTTCGGGCATTCTCTTGCCGAAGAGACGGCAGAAATCCGTGTCCTTGGGTCTGCCCGACGGTCTGACGTACCACGCGGGCACGTCGTACTTCGGCGAAGCCTCGCCCTTGACCGAGATCCAAACCTCTGCGCGCATGTCGTTGGATGCGGCGGCGGCATACACGCGATACCTGCCCGAGGTCACTCTGAAACGGTTGTATTCGGTGTCGTAAAATGCAAACGCCTCGCGCGGAAGTATCACCGATATTTCGCGCTCTTCGCCTTTTGCAAGGCTGACCTTGTGGAACTGCTTGAGTTCCCTGACGGGGCGGAATTTTTCGGTTTTGGGAGCTTCCACATAAAACTGGACTATCTCCGCGCCGTCGCGCTTGCCGACGTTTTTAACTTTGAGAGAGATCTGCCATCCCTCCGAGCATTTCGCCGACTTCATGTTTGAGTATTCAAAGCTCGTGTAGCTCAGTCCGTAGCCGAAGGGGAAGGCGGCATAAAGGCCCGCTTTGTTGTAGTATCTGTAGCCGACATAGATGCTCTCGCGGTATTCCGAGACATATTCGCTGTTTCCGAATGTGTCGCCGCAAGGCATGTCAGATTCGTTGAGCGAACTGCTCACCGTGAGTCTGCCGCACGGGTTGGCGAATCCAAAGAGCAGATCAAACGCCGCGCCGCACATCTCCTCGCCGCACAGCGGCATGTAAAGCACAGCTTTTATCTTGCCTATCCAGTTCATCTTGGGCAGTGCACTGCAATTTATGATAACAATGGTGTTGGAATTGACTTTGGCGACCGAATTTATCAGCTTGATCTGAGCCTTCGGGAGTTTGTTGGAACGGCGGTCACAGCAGGAATTTTCCTTGGCATCGTCGAAGCCCGCGAAAATCACGGCGAATTCCGATTTAGAGGCGCATTTAACAGCCTCAGATAAAAGACCCTCGTTCGTCTTGCAATTTTCATCATAGCCGTCACAGTATTTGTATCTGACCTGATTTTCGTCGAAGACGTTCAGCATATTCCGCGCCTTTTCGGCGTTGACGAAATTCACTGCACTGCGTCCTGTGCGAGGGAATTTCGCCTGTCTGCCTATCAAGGCGATAGAACTGCTGAGCGGGATCGGCAGAGTGTTTTTGTGATTTTTGAGCAGTACGGCACACTGTGCCGCAGCATGTCTCGCCAA
>JBGUUF010000245.1:0-3365 GCA_045133435.1 Acutalibacteraceae bacterium | reverse complement strand
AAACGGAACATATCTGTCGCCTGAGTAAAGGTGGAAAGGTTTGCCCACCGTGCGCTGCCGTGCCGACCTTCACGGTAGCAGCGTACCTTTGCGAGAATCAGCTCCGCATCCTTGGTGAAGCCGTCCGCGTCCTTTTGCTTGTACAGTTGCTTGATTAAAGCAAAACCTTTCATTTTTCCGTAGCTCATAATCAGACCTTCCAATCGCGGTCAAGCCGGAGAAGCAGATTGACCGTTTTGAAAACCTGCTCTCCGGCTTGAACATTATCAGCAAAAAAGCCGCCTGTTGAACCATCGCGCGACTCATAAAAGTGAGAGGCGAGCATGATGACAGCCTGCTGTGTGGTAGGCGGCATTCCGCCTGAGCTGTAGGTTCCTTCAGGAATATGCTGATAGCTTTCGGCATAAGAGATGGCAGCCGTGATGTACATTTCCAGAAGCTTATCGTCCACGGAATGCGCCAATATTAAGTTTGCTTTTACTTTATCCAGAAGCGTGTCCATCATGTTGCCTCCCGTTATATCAGTGGATACAGGGTGCTCCGTTTGCCTGCCCGATACACGGCGACATGACTGCCGTCGAATCATCGGTACAGCAAAGCAGAGTCAGGTAGTAGTTGATACCGCCGGTGTACTCCATTTTATAAACCAGGAATAATCTTGTTTTATAATCTGTCTGATCCGGAACGGATGATTCAGAGGAATCCTTTCTGAAGATGAAAATGATCTTTTTTTGATTAAACATTTCCCAGAGCTCACGGAAAGTGTATCCGCAATATCCGTTTTCATCTGTCTCTGCTATCACAATGGGAAGCGAAAGAGGTGAAGGAGAAGGAGAAAGCCCCTCAACGGAGCCTCCTTCATCAATGACAAGTCTGCCGCCAATGTGAGTGGTTTCGCCGCCCTGTTCGGTATAGTTCTTTGTGTTGTAACTCATGTTCATACCCTCCCGAATCAGGACTTCATCTTCATGAGCTTGATTGCCTCGGGAAGGATAACCTTGCCGTCCACGCGCTCGGTGGCAACATAGCCGACCTGACCGTTGGTGGCGTAAAGCTCATTGAGACGCTGCACGGTTTTGCCGCCACGGTCGCCGATCCAGTAGTTCTGAAAATCACCGAAAGCGATGGGAAGTGCGCCGCCTGCAATCGCGGGAGCAAACGGGGTTGTGTAAACATCAAAACCGAGAATCTTATCAGGCTGACCCGCCTGTACAGACGGCTGCCAGAGATACGCGCCGTTACCGTCCTTCAGCTTACGAATTAGACCGACAGTTGCATCATTCATAAGAAATACTGCATTCTTGCGGTAAGGTGCTTTGAGGGAGTAAATGAGGCTGATAACATCATCAATTGTGATGACAGTCGCGGAAGATGTGGTAAGGCCAACCTCACCACCGTTCTCGGTAAAAATGCCGGTAGGCTGATTGGTTCCCGTGCCGACGCAGAACGCCTGCTCCTCGGCGACGCCGAAAGCGTAGGAGAATTCACGAATGATGTAATCCTCAACATTGAAGGCACTGTCCTGAAGAAGCTCGGTGCTTACACGGATCAGGTCAGTGAGTTTGAAAGCGTCAATCTGCTTCTGACCGAAGGTGGGGTTGCTTTCGGTAAACGCAGCATTCTCCTCAGTCCAAGTGGCTACCGAGTGACCGACAGCAACGGGAATCTTTCTGTCGTGGGCAGTGGTGATGACCTTGGCAATGGAACGGATGATGTTCGTTTCATCAATGCCCCTGACAATCTGCTTCTCAAACTCCTCCGGTACAAGATAACCGCCGTCCGCATCAACACTCTCGGAGAGAACATTGTGAAGAGGCTTTTTGCCGCGAAGGTGTCTGCCGAAATCCTCCTTATATTCGTTGGATGCTCTGCCGGTCTTAGGCTTTTCAGCGTTTGCCGGATTATTGGTGATGGGCTGGTTAACAGGCTTGTTCAGCTCGGCATCCAGTGCATCCTGACGCTCTCTGCGCTGAATCTCTCTGCCGAGGTCGGCAATTTCCTGTTCCATCCTTTCGTATGTGGCGTTGTCCTCTGCGGACAGGGTGCCGTTTGCGGTAGTGTGGGATTCAGCAAATGCCTTAGCCGCCTCCCATGCTGTAGCGCGTTTTGCGCGAAGTTCAATTATTGTCATAGTAGAAAACCTCCGTTACATGAATTTTTTTATGGTTTCGAGACGGTTCATAATCTCAGCGACCGACCGCTCGCCTGTGGGTGTGTGTATCTGTTGCTTTTGAGGTGAGAGCTTTTTCAGCTGTTTTACATCAAAACTTCTGCGGGTGAAGATCATGGAGTTTTTGGAGGGTTGTGCCTTGGTGTTTTTCTCCTTGTCTTTGTCATCTTCATCCTCATCGGGATCAGGTTCCTGTTCTTTGGAGCCCTCCTCTTCGGCAGGTGGTGTTTCTGTTTCATCGTCGTCCTCTTCGTCAGGCTCGTCTTTCATGGAAGGACGTTCAAGAATACCGTCGGCAAAGCCAAGCTCCACTGCTTTGTGTGCGTCCATCCAGGTTTCCTCGTCCATCAAGTGAGATATTTTGGCGCGGGACAGTCCGGTCTTGATCTCATAAGCGTTGATGATGGAATCCTTGACAGCATCGAGCATATCAATGGCCTTTTCCATTTCGCCTTTATCACCGAGGGCAAGGGTCATGGGGTTGTGGATCATCATCATGGACACGGGTGACATCAGCACCGTTGTGCCTGCCATCGCAATGACGGAAGCCGCCGAAGCCGCGATACCGTCGATTTTGACAGTGACGTTACCGTGGTACTCGCGGAGCATATTGTAAATCTGTGCTGCCGCGACACAGTCACCGCCGGGCGAGTTGATCCAGACGGTGACATCACCTTCACTTGAAAGCAGCTCGTCCTTAAAAAGCTGTGGTGTTACATCATCGTCGAACCAGCATTCCTCAGCGATAGTGCCGTTGAGGAACAGGGTTCTCTCGGTGTCCGCCTGATTCTTCGTCCACTTCCAGAACTTCTGTATTTTCATTGGTTTCTTCCTCCGTTTCTTCGGTATTTTTATCGGCAAATGCGCCTGCCTTCTGCATGGGCAGCATATTGCCGTTAATAAGGTAAAGATCGCCGCCGAGTTCTTCGGGAATACGGTCGAGGTTTTCAAGCTCACGGATATCGTTTGCCGACATCCACCCGTTCTGCCTTGCGGTAGCGTAACCGGACATACGACTCGCATAATCACCCCTCAGTAACCCATCCACATTGAATTTGAAAAAGAATACTTTCTTTTCATCTGTGGTCAGAAGGATTCTCTGCAGGTTCTGTTCCCAGCGAACCACCCAGGGGTCCAAGGTGTATTTGACAAACTCAAGCGACTGCTGCTCAATATTTGAAAAGCTCGACTTCTC
>JBGUUF010000244.1:0-1826 GCA_045133435.1 Acutalibacteraceae bacterium | reverse complement strand
CCGCGTGGTTTGTTGACGTATTTTATCAATGTGTAATCTACCGCAACTAATCCCGAATCTTTCGCGCTACTGTGATATGCCGCAAGTTGTGCCGCCTGCTCGATCGTTCTATCCGGTGGTTGGTTATTTTCACGCACAATTACTGTGTGCGATCCCGGCGAATTGAGCGTATGCAGCCATATATCATAATTTCGACTGTCTTTAAGCGTCAATTTGTCATTTTGCTGGTTATTTCGTCCAATCAAAATTGTAAATCCGTCATCTGACACAAATTTCAACGGCGGAAGCTTCGGCGGCTGTTTTGCTGAATTACTTTTTTGACGCTTAATTATGCCCTCATCTGTCAATTCCGCCCTGATTTCCGCCAACTCTCGCTCGGACTCAGCTCTGGAAAGAGCGTCAAAAACAGAATCAATATATTTCAGTTCGTCCTCTTCCTGCGCAATCAGCTCCACTAAATGTGTTTCGGCAATCTGCGCTTTTCGGTATTCTTTGTAATATTTTTGCGCATTTTGTGCAGGTGACAGCGTCGGATCGAGCTTAATTTTAACCATTGAGCAATCCTCTGAGAAATAATTCACGACCTCCGCAATTACATCACCCTTCTGCAGTAAATGAAGATTAGCCGTCACCAAATCCCCGTTAATGCGCAACTGTTCGCGATTTGCACATTTTTTCAATTCTTCCTTCTGAAGAGCGATTTTTTTGGAAATACGGGAAGATGAATTCGTCAGGACCTTCAGCAAATCCTGCGATTTCGATTTCATGCGGTCGCTGAGATCTCTTTTAAAGTAGTAACTGTCCAGCATCTCCGAATAGCTTTGATATTCAGCGGAAATGGCAGATGAGCCGTATTGCATGGGGTAAATAAATGTAAAGTCTATTAACTTGCCATTACTGCTGACAGTATTTGGGTTTCCATTTTCGTCCATCATCGCTTTGAGTTTTTCCAGATGATACAACAACTTTTCATAGTTAGAATCGGTCAATTCATCTGTCAAAATATCCGTTGTTCCTGTCGCTCTGAAAGATAATTCACGCGCGACAATCGGAGAAAAGCCCTGAACACTGCCTAAAATCGCCTTGTCAAGTTTAGTTCCTTTACATGATTTTATTCTGCTTACGATTTCATCGCACTCGCTGTTTTGCAAATTGATCTTATCCTGAGCAGGTGGAAGTTCGTATTTCAATCCCGGCAGAATAAATCTCATGGAACTCATGTCGCTGTCAATTCTTTTCACAGAATCGACAATCAATCCCCTCTCGTCCACGAGAATTATGTTTGAATGTCTGCCCATAATTTCGACCGCTAAAGTGAGCACGATCTCATCGCCAAGCTCGTTATGTGCGTCGAATTCAAGCAGCAGCACGCGTTCGAGATCCATCTGCTTAATTGCGGACAATCTCGCGCCGCACAATTTTTTGCGCAATAACATGCACAACATCGGCGGCTGTGCGGGATTTTCTACCGCACGTTCGGTAAAGTGAATTCGCGCCGAATTTGCGGATGCAGAAATAAGCAGCTTGTTGTTCATATTTTTTCCGCGCATTGCAAGAATTATCATCTCGCGCGACGGTTGATAAACTTTGTCTACTTTCGCTCCAAGCGCGCCTTCCTCTAATTCTTTTCTTATCAAATGAAGCATTGCTCCATCAAGAGCCATCTTTTTGCATCTCCTTATTTTCCTGAATAGCTCACAGGATCGTCAAGCCTTGTAATTTCTATTGACAAATCAGAAAATCCGTCACGCAAAGTCTGCGCTAATTTCTCAAGTGCAACATTTTCTGTCGCATAATGTCCCGCAGCAATTAAAGTTATCCCGTTT
>JBGUUF010000243.1:0-1327 GCA_045133435.1 Acutalibacteraceae bacterium | reverse complement strand
CATTGTTGTTGATAAATGCCGCCAGCACCTTCTGCTGATTCTGAAATGCGTTGTTCTCGATGCGCTCAAAGGCAGACTTTATATCGCTCTCGGTCTGAGCCGCAAGGTCGAGCAGTCGGTCATCAATATCAAAAAATTTTCTCTGCATGGTATTACGTTCCTCGTTCTGTATAAGATATTTAAACATTACAAAAGAGTATACCACTTTCAGCCAAGCCGTGTCAATATCAAATCCCAGAACATCACGGAAATCAATTTTATGGGGATTTGTATTGTATTCGCCGAAATCCGTTATAAATCGTAGTGCGTCTCGCTCGTTCGGCTTCGCCTCACTTCTGAGGGCTTAGTGTGCCCATCAGTCTCCCGCGATGGCGCCGCCCTCGACCCGGCAGGGAGCCAGCCCCCTGCACCCCGCGCCGCATACGCGGCTAATTGACGCTTCGCGTGTTTCCCTTTTTATTTTTCAAAATTGATTTCCCTACCAGAACATAAATCCATCAGCACCATAAAATATCTACTTCAATTCAATAATCCTGTCGCACACCTCGTCAATGTACTTTCGGTCATGCGATACGCTGATTATCGTGCCGCCGTATTCAATAAGCGCGTTGCGTATCACAGGACCCGACAGCGGAGAGAAATTGCGGGTGGGTTCGTCCAGTACCAGCACATTACAGCCGTCGAGGTTCATCGCGATAAAATACAGCTTCGCCTTCTGACCGCCCGACAGCTCGGATATAGCGTGGTTCATTTCGTCGGGAGTGTAGCGCATGCTGCCGAGGTATGTGCGGATAGCGGTGATCTCGTCCTTGTCACCGCTGCGGCTGAGGAATTCCACAGGTGTCAGCGAATAGTCCATACATTCGGTGTAATTCTGCGGCATATAAGCGGTCTTGATGTCGGTGCGTTGAGTAAGCTGAGCCGCTATCTGACGAAGCAACGTCGTCTTACCCGCGCCGTTGTGACCTGTAATGCACACCTTTTCTCCGCCGTTTACATGTATCTTAATGTCACGCGCCAACACCCTGTCATCGTTCTGCAAAACATCAAGGTGCAGGTCGAGGATAGTTTTGCCCTTCGGCGAGGTGATGTCCGAGCGGAAGCGCACGAAAATTTCGTCCTCAGTCTCGGGCATTTGGGTCATGTTATCATACTCGCGCTCGAATCGGTGTTCCATCGCCTTGACTGATGCCATTTTCTTCTTTAGCAGTCGTCCGCCGTGCGGGTCTGCGCGTGAGATGACATTCTGCTCATGCTCAACTCTCGACTGTATCTGACGGAGCTTCTCCTGCTGTGCGTTGAATTCTGCCTGCTCCTTGCGCGCCAT
>JBGUUF010000242.1:0-6900 GCA_045133435.1 Acutalibacteraceae bacterium | reverse complement strand
AGGGGCGTGGGGGCAAAGCCACCACAAAATTAAAGTGCAAATCAAACCCAAAATAGAAAAAACATACGAAGCGTAGCTTCGCACAATAAAAAACTAACAATGAAAAATCGGAGATTTTTCGAGTGGACGTAACCAAAAATTAAAAATAGAAAATCGCACCGTCTGCGATTTACCCAAAACCGTCGTGTCAATAAATTTGGCGCGCCGGTTTTTTTTATTTCTATTGGACATATCATTTTTAATTACCACCACCGGGTCTATTTTCCAATATTTAATTTTTATTTATCTACCGCTCGAAAATCTCCGATTTTCATTGCTGATTTTTCTTTGGTGTGCTGCGCACAATATATTTTTCTATTTTTGGTTTGTCTTTTCTTTGGTTTGTGGTGGCTTTGCCCCCACGCCCCTACCAGGGCCCTGCCCTGGACCCGCCAAAGGAGCCTTGCCCCTTTGGAAACCCATTATAGCACTGTCTACTTTAGCCTCTATTTTTTCCACCTACATTCAACTTTCTTCCTTTTTTCCTGTTGATATACCGTTGAAAGTATGTTAAAATATATCGTACGCGCCAAACCTCTTTCAACCCATTTTCTAACAATCAACGTCAGCAATTGTTTACAAATGTTAATTGTGGAAATCGGTTAAAAATCCTTCAAACAAATTTCAATCAACAATCCACTGTGGAAAAATTTTCGGACAAGCCCTCTATTCTTTAATTCACGACTTTTCCACCGATTCAACACCCCCTACTGCTACTACTGTCCTTTTATTATTAATATTATTATTATCATAGTTAAAAAATCCCGCCTCTTCCCCACAGCTCAATTATCAACCCACTCTGTTGAATTCTGCGAAGAGGCAAACAAAGGAAGGTCTATAAAATTATGAAAATCAAATGCAACCGCGAAATGCTCTCCGACGCACTCAGCAAGGTATCCCGTGCCGTAGCTCAGCGCTCCACTATCGCCGCAGTCGAAGGCATATATCTGCGCACCGAGGAAAGTTCGCTCTATCTCTGCGGCTACAACCTCGAACTGGGCATCTCCACAAAAATCCTCGCTAACGTATACGAGGAAGGCTGCGTTGTCCTCTCATCCCGCCTTTTCTGCGAGATCGTCAGAAAAATGCCGGGCGACGAGGTGGAAATCTCATGCAGCGAAAACCTCATCACCACTGTTAAATCCTCCGAGGCAGAATACTCCATCATCGGCATATCCGCCTCCGACTTCCCCGAGCTGCCTGTCATCGAGAGCGAACGCAGGATCTCCCTCTCCCAAAGCCTGCTCAAATCCATGATAGGTCAGACGCTTTTCGCAGTCAGCGACAACGACTCCCGCCCTGTCTGCACAGGCTCGCTTTTTGAAATTTCCGAGGACAAGATCCGCGTGGTATCGGTTGACGGCTTCCGTCTTGCAATGCGCACCGAGCCTATCGCAGGTACATTTTCCACATCCTTCATCGTGCCGAAAAAGACGCTCGAAGAAATCCTGCGCCTTTTGGAAGATGACGACGAAAAGCGCGCCGAAATTTGCGCGACCCGCCGCCATATCGAGTTTGTGATAAACGGCTGCAATATAATTTCCCGCCTTATCGAGGGCGAATTCCTCGATTATAATAACGCGATCCCCTCCAATAATAATATTGAGCTTAAAGTCAGCACCCGCCGAATGATCGAGGCCAGCGAGCGCATGGGTCTGCTCATCAGTGACGCTATCAAAAGTCCCGTCAGATGTACGTTCGGCGATAATTGTATCGCCTTCAACTGCCGCACCGCGATCGGCTCGGCATCTGATAAAGTTCCGGCTGACGCTCCCAATGAGCCTATCGAGATCGGCTTTAATAATCGCTATCTGATGGACGCATTCCGCGCGGTATCGACAGATGAAGTCAGATTGCTGCTCGGCTCACCGGTAAGTCCCGTAAAGGTGCTTCCGGTCGAGGGTGAGAGCTTCATGTTCCTGCTCCTACCGGTAAGACTGCAGAAGAACGATTAAGAAAAACTAAAGTAGACAGCGCTATAATGGGTTTCCAAAGGGGCAAGGCTCCTTTGGCAGGTCCAGGGCAGCGCCCTGGTAGGGGTGTGGGGGCAAAGCCACCACAAACCAAAGTGCAAAACAAACCCAAAATAGAAATAAAATAGCGAAGCGTAGCTTCGCATAATAAAAAAACTAACAAGAAAAATCGGAGATTTTTCGAGTGGACTATACAAAAAAATTGTCGGGGTCACAGAAATGGAAAGAAAAGTAATAGAAATAACAACTGAATTCATAAAGCTGGACAGCCTGCTCAAATTCGCGGGCATAGCCGCTATCGGCGGCGAGGCAAAATTCATGGTAACATCGGGCGCGGTCATGGTGAACGGCGAGGTCTGCCCCATGCGCGGCAAGAAGATACGCAGCGGTGACGTGGTAACTATCCCTTGCGACAATGTAGAATTAGAGGTCCGCAATGCATGATAGCGCGCAGCTTGTTTACTGAAAATTACCGCAACCTTGTGACGGGTGAGGTGGAATTCTGCGACGGTGTGAACGTGATATGCGGGGAAAACGGACAGGGCAAAACCAATCTGCTCGAAGCGATGTGGCTGTTTACGGGAGTTCGCTCCTTTCGCGGCGCGAAAAATACCGAGCTTATCGCAAGAGGCGAAAAATTTGCCCGCCTTAACTTCAAATTCTTCGCCGAAAAGCGCGAACAGTCCGCAAATCTCATCATCACCGACAAAAAACAGGCGACTCTCAACGGCGTAAAGCTGGCGGCGGCTTCGGGATATATCGGGCGGTTCTGCGCGGTGGTGTTTTCACCCGACCACATGAGCTTGGTCAAGGGCGGCTCGGGCGAAAGACGCAAATTTCTCGACGGGGCGATCTCCCAGCACTACCCGACTTATCCACGGCTGCTTGTGGAATACAACCGACTGCTGGCACAGCGCAATTCGCTGTTGAAAAAGTCGGGCAGCTACGGCGGCTTTGGCGACGTGTTGGAAGTTCTCGACGAGAACCTGTCGAAAACCGGTGCAAAGATCTCCTGCAAGCGCGCCGAGTACGTTTCACGTCTTAGCGCAAAGGCGGAGGAGATATTTGACGGCATTTCCTCGGGGCGCGAGAAGATAAGTCTGCGCTATAACTGCGGCTATCTGGATCCCGACTCGGTGGAGGAAACTGCCGCGTCCCTCAAAATGCAGCTTGCCGCCCACCGCGCATCCGACACGGCTCAGGGATGCACAAATTACGGCTCTCACCGCGACGACCTCAATATCATGGTCAACGATATGTCGGCGCGCGCATATGCGTCACAGGGGCAGAAGCGTTCCTGTGTGCTGGCTCTCAAGCTGGCGGAGGCTTCACTGCTCGAAGAATCCGCAGGCGAGCGTCCCGTTGCAATACTCGACGACGTGATGAGCGAGCTGGACGGCTTGCGGCAGGATTACCTGATGAATCACATGGAGGGCTGGCAGGTCTTTATCTCCTGCTGTGACCCCAATACCGTCAAGGGGCTTGACCGCGGCAGGATAATCAACGTGAGCAACGGCGAGTTCTCTATTCACTACGGAGGTCAAAATGTATCTTCATCTGGGCAATAATTACGTCATTCCCGAGCGGGAGATCATCGGGATATTCGACATGGACAATACCACCATATCCAAGCACACCCGAAATCTGTTGTCAATTGCGGAAAAGAGCGGGCGGGTCATCACCGTATCGCCCGACCTGCCCAAGAGCTTCGTGCTGTGCAGCAGTAAAAATTCCGACGGCAGTCAGAGCTACACCGTTTATTTGTGCCAGATTTCGCCCTCAGCTCTCGCAGGACGCTTTCAGCAGGGCATAGGCAATATTTAACCCTAAACGCCTTATTTTTTCCGTGCAGGTCAAAATAAGGCGTTTATTTTTGATTTTTTTGCTCCTATACTAATTAAATGCAAAAAAATTTATAAATTCGTGCCTTTTTCTGCTAGTAATTTATTGGGATGTATGGTATAATTGATTCATGCACACCTTGAGTGGTAAAAGGTTGGTTTGAGCGGCAGCTATAATGCCTGAATCAAGCGACAATTAATTTTAATTCAGGGAGGAAAAGATTAAATTGGATAACATAGAAAAAGTGGAAAATATTGAAAATACCGAGCAGGAATTTGAGTCGGTCAGCACGTCTGTTGAGGCAGAGGCTTATGACGAAAATCAGATCCAGGTCCTCGAGGGTCTGGAGGCTGTCAGAAAGCGCCCGGGCATGTATATAGGCTCTACAGGTCCCAAGGGTCTGCACCACCTCGTTTACGAGATAGTTGACAACGCTATCGACGAGGCTCTGGCGGGCTACTGCGACCTCATCACCGTGGATATTGAACCCGGCGACATTATCACCGTCACCGACAACGGACGCGGTATCCCTGTCGGCATTCAGCAAAAGACAGGTCTTCCCGCCGTCGAGGTCGTATTCACTATACTGCATGCCGGCGGTAAGTTCGGCGGCAGCGGCTACAAAGTCTCGGGCGGTCTGCACGGCGTTGGCGCGTCGGTCGTTAATGCCCTCTCAGAATGGCTCGAGGTCGAGGTAAGCGACGGCGAGCATGTGCATTATCAGCGTTTTGAGCGCGGCAAGAAGACCTGCGAGCTGCACGTTATCGGCGACACCGACAAGCGCGGCACAAAGGTTCGCTTCAAGGCCGACCCCGAGATGTTCAAGGAAACCACCGTCTACGAGTTCGAGGTGCTTCAGACGCGCCTTAGAGAACAGGCGTTCCTCAACGCGGGCATCCACATCCGACTCTCCGACCTGCGCGGCGAAGAGCCGATAAGCGAAAGCTACTGCTATGAAGGCGGTATCAGGACTTTCGTGGAATACATCCACGAAAAGAAGGCGGTCGAGCTGCTCCACCCCGATGTCATGCATTTCGCCTGCGTTTCGACCGACGGCAATGCAACCGCCGAGGTCGCTATGCAGTACAACATGGATTACAGCGAGTTTACACTCTCGTTTGCAAATAACATCCGCACGGTTGACGGCGGTACTCACGAGGAAGGCTTTAAGCGCGCTCTCACCCGCGTTATGAACGACTATGCCCGCAAATTCGGCATTCTCAAGGACAGCGACCGCAACTTTACGGGTGACGACGTGCGCGAAGGCTTGACCACCGTTATCAGCGTGAAGCTGAAAGAAGCGCAGTTTGAAGGTCAGACTAAGGGCAAGCTGGGAAATACCGAGATACGCACGCTGGTTGACGGACTTATCTCTGAAAAGCTGATGAATTACCTCGAGGAAAATCCCGCAGTCGCCAAGGCAATCTTCAATAAGGCTCTCGAGGCATCCCGCGCCCGCGATGCGGCTCGAAAGGCAAGAGACGCCGCACGCCGCAAGACAGCATTTGACAACGCTTCGCTTCCCGGCAAGCTCGCTGACTGCTCCGACCGCGACCCGAAGAACACTGAAATTTACATCGTTGAGGGTGACTCGGCAGGCGGCTCTGCAAAGGGCGGTCGTGACAGACGATTCCAAGCTATCCTCCCGCTGTGGGGCAAGATGCTCAACGTCGAAAAGGCGCGTCTTGATAAGGTCTATGGCAACGACAAGCTGATGCCTGTCGTTACGGCTCTCGGCTGCGGCATCGGCGAAGAATTCGACATATCCAAGCTGCGTTACGGCAAGGTCATCATCATGGCGGATGCCGACGTTGACGGCTCGCATATCCGCACGCTGCTGCTGACGTTCTTCTTCCGCTTCATGCGCCCGCTCATCGAGAACGGAAATGTCTGTATCGCACAGCCTCCGCTCTACCGCATTACCCGCAAGAGGGTCGAGCTTGACGCGTACAGCGAGGAGGATAAGGATAGGATAGTACGCGAGCTTGGCGGTACGGCTACAGTCAAGAAGGTGCAGGAGGACGGCGACGCTCCCGATGCAGTTCACTATAAGATTTCCAAGAAGGACGCTCATCTTTATGCGTATTCCGACGAGGAACGCGATAAGATACTTGCCGAGATAGGCGGTTCGGAGGACGTTCAGCGATATAAAGGTCTGGGTGAGATGGACTCTGAGCAGCTTTGGGAGACTACGATGAATCCCGCGACGAGAATCATGCTGCGCGTGACGATGGATGACGCGAGAGCGGCTGACGAGATATTCTCGATACTCATGGGCGATAAGGTCGAGCCGAGAAGAGAATTTATAGAGCAGAACGCCAAATATGTAAAGAATCTGGACGTCTAAGAAAAACTAAAGTAGACAGTGCTATAATGGGAATCCAAATGGGGACACAGCCATTCCTTGAATAGCGGTTAAGCCCTGGTAGGGGTGTGGGGGCAAAGCCACCACAAACTAAAGTGAAAGACAAACCTAAAATAGAAAAAATACACGAAGCGTAAGCTTCGCATAATAAAAACTAACAATGAAAAATCGGAGATTTTTCGAGTGGACGATACGCAATAAACTAAAGTCTAATGAAGTACGTTTTACAGCATTTTCCATAAAACGGGAAAAATATCAAAAATCTTTCCACAGCGGCGGAATGCCCATGAATCGGGAAAATTCGACATATGTGGGTGGATAACCGTGAATTGCTGTTGAAAACTCGGTGGAAAAGGTTGACAACTTGCTGTAATATTTAGGGAATTAATAAAATTAAAAACTTTAAGTTATTAACCTGGTGTTCAAAACATTTCGTTTAAACAGTTTCCACGGAGTTTTCAACATACATATGTTGAATTAAAGTGGATTTTTGATGAAAATATTAAAACTCGGTATAAAACTGTTAAAATCTGTGGCAAACCCACGGGATTATTACATTTTGTATCGGAAAAGCGGAAAGAGATTATCAACAATCGCCTTGGAGAACGGATGAAAAAGTATTATCGCATATATTACATGATACTTCCGAGTATATAATACTATCGAATTATATAATACTAT
>JBGUUF010000241.1:0-1073 GCA_045133435.1 Acutalibacteraceae bacterium | reverse complement strand
AATCCTGCTTTACACCATTTTGCCCCCAATAATAATCGTTACCTTTGCTATTTAATTCTTGTGCTGACATACCTGCAGTATCGCTCGAATTGGAATCAGTAGTTGTTTTGGCAGTAACTCCGACAGCGCGCATTATTTCCTGTGCAGTTACGTTTGTGATGCAGTGAAGGTCAGTGAGGTCAATCCACCAGCCCCATAAATCCTCTGGCACGTCTTTATCCGAAATCTTATCCATCATCACCACATAGACTTTTTTATCGCACATCTTTGCCATACGGTATTCCTTATATACATACGAGCGTCTTTGGCGCAAAAATAAGCCCTTTGTGATGAACATTATTACAGCCTTGCAGCTTCTGATGTGCGCGGCAATCTGACGCTCCCACTCCGCGCCGTATTCCAGACCGTAGTCGTACCACATAGGCAGACCCTGCGCGTGCAGGTCGCGAGCGATTGCGCCGACCCTGTCGCTGTCCTCGCTGTTGTAGCTGATAAAATATGTACCGTCCTCATTTGACGGCAAAAATCCGAAATCCGCTGCCATTTGCCATGCACTCCCTCGATAAAATCTGTATAATAAAATTATATCGCAGAATCATTCAAAATTCAACAAGAAAAAGGAAGAACGTCGTAAAAAACGCTCTTCCTTTTTGATTTATTGAGATTAAAAATTTACTTTATCGCTGTGCCCTCGGGAACGATGTCGTCAACGAAAATCACCTGACAGCCGCATGCGTTGTTTGTGGCGGCGAGCAGCATGCCGTTGCTCTGAACGCCCGAAAAACGTGCGGGAGCGAGGTTTGCCACGACGATTATCTTCTTGCCGATAAGCTGTTCGGGGGTGTAGTCGTGCTTGATGCTGGAGACTATCACGCGCTCCTTGATGCCGTCAAAGAGTGTGAGCTTCCGGCAGTTAGCCGACTTGCGGATCTCCTGACACTTGACTATCTTGCAAACGCGCAGGTCGATCTTGCCGAAGGTGTCGATGTCGATTTCTTCCTTAACAGGCTCGACGGGGTCGGGATCGCCGTAAACTCTAGCGGGAGCTTCCTCAACGACTTCCTCAACAGGCT
>JBGUUF010000240.1:0-7399 GCA_045133435.1 Acutalibacteraceae bacterium | reverse complement strand
TCAGAGGAAATTAACCAACAGGCTCTACACCGTACAGCACAAGGAACAGGTCGCTCGTGAGGCTGAGCAGCGCAAGAACGACTTGGTGGTGTATCTGGCGCACGATCTCAAGACACCGCTCACTTCGGTGGTAGGCTATCTGACGCTTCTGGATGAATGCCCCGAGTTGGACATAAATCAGCGGACGAAATATGTCAAGATAACGCTGGACAAGGCTTTTCGACTGGAACAGCTTATCAACGAATTTTTCGACATAACCCGCTTCAATCTGCAATCAATAACCCTCGACAACAATTCGGTGAATATCAGCCGCATGCTTTATCAGATCGCAGACGAATTTTATCCCGTATTCGAGGAAAAATCGCTCAAATGCAATGTGAACATCGCTCCGAAGCTGGAATTTATCGGCGACGCGGACAAACTGGCGCGCGTATTCGATAATCTCCTCCGAAACGCCGTGAATTACAGCTATTCGGGAACGGTCGTGGATATTCTTGCGACCGAAGTCGGAAGTATGATCAATGTATCTGTGCGAAACGTCGGAGACTGCATACCGCAGGCAAAATTGGAGCGGATCTTTGAGAAGTTTTTCCGCGTCGATAATTCGCGCTCCTCTGCAAACGGCGGCGCGGGACTTGGCTTGGCTATTGCCAAGCAGATAGTGGAACTGCACGGCGGCAAAATCTCCGCCGAGAGCAGTTCGGAATTCACACAATTCACAGTATCACTGCCAAAAAACAGACAGGTGACAGAAAAGTCGTATGTATGAGCAATAAATGACCCGCCGCACGGTATCGTTATGAAACGACGCTGTGCGGCGGGTTTAATTGTTTATTCAGCAGATTTCTTTGCTTTATTTTTACGTCGTATAAAACCGAACACAAAGCATGCAACAATCAGCACGCCCACGGCGCAGAACACTGCATCGGCGGCGATTATTGCGGTGTCGGTCGCCCATGTATCGGCAAAATCGTAGTGATAGGGATTTTCGCCGTCCATGTTTATGTAAATATCATACGACAGATCAGAGAGGTTGAAAACCGACGTCCACTGAGTTGACGACTGCGCGTAATTCACCCACATTTTTTCCGCCAAAGCCTCAATATCCTCGTTTGAGAAGTGTCCTCCGACCTGCTCAAATGCCTGCGTCAAGCCTTGGTATCTCGGGCACTGTCGCTCAACACCGCTTCCGTTCATCATGTCGGTGATGTAGAAATTCGTGCAGAACTGATATTCCTCCTCACTGCGGTAAACGCACATCTGATTATTCTTGTACTCCACGATAGCCGAGTTGCCCTGTGCGTCGGATATTTGATAGTGGAAATTCGACCCGAGCAGCGAATGCATGTCATATTGCGACAGAAGTTCTATCGCTTCTTCCACGTCTGCCGCGTAATCCAGCACCAGTCGGATGGCGGTGGTGGTCATAATATCGACCTTGCCGTTGTTCTGAGCGGTAGGTTTATTGTCTAGCTGAAGCACGCCTATCGCCACACCCTTTTCATTCATGCCGTCCAACGGGCAATAAGGCGCAAAGAGCAGAGCCACTCTGTTGACAAACCCGTCGGGATAATTTTCACTGTCATAGCCCATATGCTCCAGATTCACCATAGACACCGATTCATAGCCGTCGTCGGGAGCGGTGTGAATGAGCAGTGCGGCGGCACTGGGATAATCGAAATTTCTGGCGAAAATGTAATCGCCGTCAGTGGTCGGTGAATAAACCGTCGAGCAGCCGAAGCCCGAGCCGCTGCTCTCAAACGGCTTCTCTATTCCCATTTGCTCCGCGACGAAATTAATAGTATCCTCAATGGTCGCGCCGCCGTGCTCGAGATACTCGTCGAAATAGTAATCACCGCTGTAGTTCATCTGATAAAACGGATGGTCATTTAGCTTCTCCACCGAACACAGCGTTGACAGCCGCGGGCGTATCATCATATATCCCGCCAGTGATGCGGCGTAGACAATGACCAATGCTGATTTGAGAACCATTGAAATTGCCTTTTTCATAAAATATCTTTCCTTTCATGCTCCGATTCAAGATCTTTGGTATGTCTACATTATATCAGCGATATTTTTTTCGCGCAATGCAGTATAACCTGCCGATTTTGCAACTCACCCGACGATGTGAGAAAACGATAAATCGTATCACAATAAAGGAAAGATTTCCCGCGCTTAGCGGTGATTTTAAATAGCAGAGCCGAACACCTCCGCGGCTGTTTGTGTAACCGCACTGCCTCTGAGTCCTCTTTCGCGCATGAATACTTCACGCGCCTGTTTGAGACTGCGATAGATAAACGACTCATTCAGCCCCGTATCAGTCACGCATTTCTGCACCAGCGCACTCATACTGCCCCGCGCATTAAAATTCACCCCTCTGCAAAAATACACATATCTGATGCATTTCACCTTGTCCTCTCCCATAGACGATCCTGCGACCGACTCCAACATGCGGTTGACCGCCGCAATATCCGCAATACAGCAGTCAAGTTCCTTTTCCGCCTGCAATACCTTCTCCTGTATCAAATCCTCATCCGTAAGCATTCTCCTGCGCCGCCTTTTGTTCCTGACCTCCGTACTGTCGTGATTTTTCTCCGCCCATTTATACAGCATTTTCTGCACATCCTCATCCGACGGGCACCCGCAGGCGGCATAGAATACAAACGCCGCCACCGCGTAATCATGTGTGTGATCTTTAATCAAATAACCGTTCCTCCAAAAGCGTATTTGCAAAGCCGCAATAAGTTATATTCGCATCACCTTTTCTTTGTGAAATTTATAATTACAATATAATCCTTGTGAATTTTGTTGTCAAGCATAAAATCGCGTTTCGCAAATTAATGCGACATTTTTGGGTCTTTAGTGAGATGTAACAACGCATCAGAGCGGGATAGCATTGATTTCGACAAAATCCTGTGATATACTCGGGTTGCGGATGGATATGCTGTGATTTTACAGCATCAAAATACGGATGAAGGAATGATCAAAAAAATGTCTCAGGAAACAACATTTGCGGAAAGACTTTCCGAAGCATTAAAAGAGAGAGAAATAAAGCCTATCGAGCTTAGCCGTCTCTGCGGGATAAACAAATCCACTATATCGCAGTACCTCTCGGGCAAATACACTCCGAAGCAGGACAAGGTCACGAAAATCGCCGAGGTATTGGGTATATCTCCGCTGCGACTGCTTGGGTATGAAGACAGCGCCGCCGAAAACATTTGGCTTGGCGAGCATGCCCGCTCCACAGGCGAATTCTGCCGCCTGCCTGTGGTTGGCAGAGTATCGGCAGGAATGGGGATCCCCGCCGAGCAGGATATAGTTGACTACGAGATATGCGATATTGAATTCAACGACGACCGCCACTTCTACCTCACTGTGTCGGGCGACAGCATGAGTCCCAAGCTGGACGACGGCGACAGAGTGCTCGTGCGCCGGCAAAATTGCTTGGAAAACGGCGAGATCGGCGTATTTCTGGTGGATAACGAGGACGGCGTAGTAAAGAGATACCGCTTCGACGGCGACACTCTCAGCTTGATAAGCATAAATCCGAACTGGCCTCCTCGCAGCTTCAAGGGCAGGGAGATCGAGCGCGTGCGCATCATAGGCCGCGTGATACGCAGTGTCAGGGTATGGTGATGCAAATAGCAAAGAGTGTATGCTGCTTTTTTCAACATAGAATACGATTGGTAGTGTTGCTGATTACAGATATTGACTATAATAAAAAATGCAGAAACTGCTTTTTAGTTTCTGCATTTTTATTGTTAACTGTGTTTAATGACTTTTAATTCTTCTTTTTCGGGGCGATCTCTGGGGTATCGGTGAGCTGTGCCATTACTGCGCGGTAGAGCGTTTCGGGGTCGTCAAGAAATCTGTCTCGCACCAGCACCGCGTAATTGTAGGTGGGCACATAGACCGACACGCTCATGGTGTCCATCGTGCCGTCGTTTATTGTGCAGGTCACGTTATACCCCTTGTCGCAGGCATCAATGCGGGTCTTGTTGAGTTGGCTGGAATGTCTGCGGTTGAGCAGCTTGGAGGTGGCATCCAGCGATTTTTCTCTCACGGTAACGGGCAGTGCGTCATACAGCGTATCGGCGATGAACTTGCCGCTGTCGGTGATGTGCAGCGAATTATCCTCGGGATTTTCAGTGAGATTGTTGTGCTTGATGAGGGAGGATATAGCGTCGTTCGCCTCGAAATAATTGGCAAGGCCGCGGTCTAGGAATATGTCTGTAAGGTCCTTGCGGGTGAGAGGCTGGCTGTAATGGCTTAGCACAAAGCACACGAGCACCTTGATGTCGCTTTTATTTTTAAGTCCGTCAGGCTGTACTCCTGCGGTGAAAGCATCCTGCTGCATAGATCTATGTCCGTCCTCTCTGTTTGTCATATTACGAATTTATACATTGAAATCAAATATTAAACTTACTTTATTATATATTTTAACCTTAAAATGTTACAATTTCAATATCTAATTGGTATAATACAAAAAAATATTGTAAAAATTTATAAATAAGTGTTCCAATTTACTTGGAATTATGTTATAATTCATACGAAAGGATGTGTCCCATCAGCAATGGAAAATAAAACCTATGTCATAAAATGCCCACAATGTCAGGCAGATGTCACCGTCGAACAGCCGGCGAGCATAAATGTGCAGAATAATCCGGAATATAAAAATCAAATTCTCTCGGGTCTGCTCTTTCAGAAAAAATGCCCCGAATGCGGTCAGCACATTCAGGTAGTTTCTCGCATAGCCTATCACGATATGGAAAAGCGTCTTATGCTGTATTTCCGCCCCATCACTTCTCAGGAAGAACTCAAGAGCTTTGACTACGAAGCTATCAGAAGCGCTATTGAGGACAATTTCAAGGCTCCCAATTATTCCATCCGCGTCGTCACCACGGTCAACGAGCTTATGGAAAAGATCAAGATCGCTGAATTCGGTCTGAATGATGGCGTTATTGAGATAGCTAAGTTCGTTTATTTCGATATATTCAGCAAGCAGTTCGGCGATGTCGGTGTGCTCAACATTTATTATGAACGCCGCGACGATAAGGACGCACTTATCTTCTTCTGCGACGACGGCACTACCCGCTCTATCGCTATTGACAAAAAGATTTACGACAGCATCAGCAAGAGATTTTCCGAGGTGGTCAATGTCATCAACACCTCCAGAGTCTGCATGGTCGGTCGCGACTGGGCATTGAGAGTTATCAAGGCTTACAGCGAGAGAGAGGCCAAGTTAAACGCGGAATCAGACGGCGTTATTGAGGAAAAGCCTGAGCTGAAGCTCATTTAAATATCCCACAGCGACATAATTTTATAAAATTCCGTGAATTGATGTGGGTTCGGCGTTTTTATTTTCTTAAATATAATAACAAAAAAATTACTTCCTGTTTTAAGCAATTCAGCTAAAACAGGAAGTTTTTTTACCAATTATGTCTTATTGCTGTAGTTTCTTCGGTTATCGGCTCAATGTCGAAGCCCTGCGACTGCACATATTCTATGATCTTCGGCAGTGCATCCACCGTGGTCTGCTTAGTCTTGCCGGTGTCATGCATCAATATATTTGCTTGGCGGTATTTGGGCAGTGATGCCTGAATATTTTCCAGCAGCTCATCCACAGGAGTATTGTTCTTCTCGGCATCGCAGCTATCAACATTCCAGTCGTGATAGATATATCCCCGCTGGAGCACCTCTTTTTTCAGATTTTTCATAATGCCCTTGGAGTATTTGTTGCTTATGGTATTGCTCGACCCTCCGGGAAAGCGCGTTATGCATGTCTCAACACCGGTCACTGATTTGACATAATTGCCTATCTTCTCAAGGTCGCTGAAATAAGCGTCCTCGCTCGAATAAATCTTTTTGTAATTATGCGTATAGCTGTGCAGTGCTATTGTGTGACCGCGATCGACAATTTCCTTGTATTGCTTTTCCATTCCCTTGTGGTATATTACGAAAAATGTCGCCTTAACATCGTACTTATCCAAAATATCCAAAATTTTGATGGTATTTGCCGAAGGTCCGTCGTCAAAGGTCAGATAAGCTGTCTTTTTCTTTTGGCTTGGTGTGATAATATTGTCGGTAATATCCGATGACGGCTCGGGTTCGCTGCTTACTGTATCTTTCAGCGGCTCACCTTCGGGGGTACTCAGTACATAATACCTTATTCCGTCCTCTTCCTTAGCCTCCACAAAAGCATACGGACTGCTGTCCGACGTGACATCAGAATTCGATACACCGTCTACGGTATAATCATTCAGCTCGTCATCACGAAGCGTCATTAGTGCCACGGCAAAACACCCCAGCAGAAAGGCAAATGTAAGTACGATAGGAATGTAGACATACGAGTTAAAACCATTGTTGTTGCGAGACATTTAAAAATTCACCTTTATTTCCAAATATGTGCTCTGAGTCACGGAGCACTCGGCATCATAAAAACTCAATCAATGAACCACTGAATATATATCAGCGGTTCATTAATATCATAGCATATTTTTTGGAAAAATAAATATATATTAAAGAATTTTTATTATTTGTAATTTTTGCCATTTGATTTGTAACACAAAATTACTGTTCTTTAATATCCTCAGAAAGTTTATCAACATCAAGCTCCGTGTCATTGTCGTTGACTATCATATCCACCCAATAACGCGGTCTTTTCTTGACTTCAAAATATATTTTGCCCACATAACAGCCCAATACTCCTATGCAGAAAAGCTGAATTCCGCCCAACAGCCATATTGAACACACCGTAGTGGTCCATCCTGGTACTGTCCAACCCGCGAAGTAGGCTATAAGGCAGTAAATAAATCCGATAACGCTGACAAATGACAAAAATATTCCCACGCCCGAGATCATATTCAGCGGCTTTACGCTGAACGATGTGATTCCGTCGATGGCAAACGCAATCATTTTTTTGAGTGGATACTTCGACTCTCCCGCAAAACGCTCGTGTCGCTCGTAGTACACGATGTCGGTCTTGTAGCCGATAGTGGGCACGATACCGCGCAGGAACAGGTTGACCTCACCGTATTCCGACAAGGCTTCAAGCGCACGCTTGCTCATCAGGCGGTAATCCGAATGATTGTTGACAATATCCACGTCCAGCATCTTCATAAATTTATAAAAACCCTCGGCAGTGAATTTTTTAAAAAACGTGTCGGTATTTCTCGCGCTTCTCACGCCATAAACTATATCACAGCCCTCGTGGAATTTTTGCACGAATTCATCCAGCACCTCAATATCGTCCTGCAAGTCGGCATCCAGAGAGATAACGCAGTCGGCATGAGCCTTAGCGCTCATAAGTCCCGCAAGCAGCGCATTTTGTTGTCCTCGATTGTGAGCCAGTTTCAGACCGCTGAAGAGCTTATTCTGACTGTGGAGCTGTGAGATTATC
>JBGUUF010000239.1:0-1798 GCA_045133435.1 Acutalibacteraceae bacterium | reverse complement strand
AAAAACACGCACCATTGACTTGTTTTGGAGGCTTGTCAATGGTGCATATTTGTTTTATATTGTCAATACTTCATAGTCAGAGGTTATAAATACCGCCTGAACGCCGGGCATTTGCGACAGAAGCTCGGCTGATTTTTCGTATCCCAACAGCATGCATACAGTGGATAACGCGTCGCATTTTTCAGAACTTTCCGAGATTATTGTTACGGAATACAGCCCTGTATCGCACGGCATACCGCTTTTTGCATCGAGGATGTGGTGGTAAATGCGGCCGTCCTGCTCGAAATATCGTTGATAAACGCCGGAGGTCACGACAGATGAATCAGACACCTCGACGATTTTTGACTGCTCCGAGCCGTCAGCAAACGGCTTTTGTATGCCGACTTTCCAGTCGGAACCGTCAGATTTACTGCCCACAGCGTAAACATTTCCGCCGAAGTCGATGATAGCAGAGGTGACATTTTGCTGTTTCAGATAGTCCGCCACGCGGTCGGTAATGTAACCCTTCGCGATCGCGCCCAAATCGATTCCCATACCTTTTGGCAGAGTCACGTCACAGCCGTCTATTGATATTTTGGTGTAATCCACAAGTTCGAGCGTGCGGGTGACAGCCTCCGCTTCGGGAACTTTTGCATCGTCACTGCCGAAATTCCACAGATTTTTCATCGGAAGTACCGTGATGTCGAACACACCGTCGCTCATTCGGCAATATTCGAGAGCGTCCGAAAGAAGTGCGGCTGTATCGGGAGATACAGTAACAGGTTCGCCGTTACTGTGATTTATCCTGTAAATATCGCTTCCGCTGACCGTCACGCTCAGCAAATTCTCGTAATTTTCGCATATTTCAAAAGCCCCGTCAAGGATGCCGTCCGCATCACCGCCCCAATCGTACAGCGTTACCGTGCAGATAGTGTCAAGCGCAAATTCAGTGCGAGATACAGGCGATTTTGACCTGCCTTTCAACAGCAATAACGCAAGCGAGCATGCCGCCAGAATAGTCAAAATGCCCACAACGAGCGTGGTTTTGTTTTTTTTCAAAAAATCTCACCTCAGCAATTGCATTAATCCTGCGGCTGTAATATAATATTTTTATATCACACGGCAGGGGATTGATCAAAATTAATAAATCAAAAACGGCGGCTGTATCGGCGATTCTGTCAACAGCAGCGATTTTATTGGGTTATGTGGAGTTTATGATTCCGATAGTTCCGCCCATAGCGGGAATAAAACTGGGGCTGGGCAACATAGTTGTGCTGTTCGCCATAAGATCATTCAAAAACAAAAGCGTGCCATTTTGCATAATGCTCACCAAAGTGATGGTCTGCGCATTGCTTTTTGCTGGATTCGGCGGTCTGCCGTATTCGCTGACCGGAGGCGTATGCAGCTTTGCGGCAATGCTGCTGCTTTGTAACTATGACCGAATTTCCGCAGTGGGAATAAGTGCGGCGGGGGGAGCGGTACATATGGCGGCGCAGCTAGTTGTGGCGGCAATAATGACTTCTACCGCATCGGTAATGTCACTGCTTCCGATTTTGCTTGCGGCAGGTACAATTACAGGCTTCATCAACGGAATAATCGTAAACTTGGTTGAACGAAACGTCGGAAAATATTTGCGGAAATCAACGGATTGGTAAAAATAGCGGCTTATGTCACTGATTCGGACATAAGCCGCTATTTTGTATAATTTTACAAAAGAAGTTAAAAAAGACGTGATAGGTAAAATTAATCGTTGTCGTCTGTTGTAACACTGCCGGCTGTATTTTTGCGCGGCTTGCTGTTTTTGTCAAACGCAGAAGAG
>JBGUUF010000238.1:0-4288 GCA_045133435.1 Acutalibacteraceae bacterium | reverse complement strand
GCGCATTAAAATACAAAATTGCACTTGCAAAATCCATGCAAAAATGTCATCATGTGATTGTGTGTTTGTAGTATATCGGCTGTAGCACAGTGTATTTTTGTTTTTTGTTGTTGCTTTTTATGGTTGATTTTGATGCACTGTGCTTTGGCTGTGATTTTTATTAAGAAGTCCCCTGAAATCAAAATATCGTTTTGGCAAAGGAGCTGAACGGAAAAGATATGTTTATGTCTTTCAATAATAATACCACATTTGCAGAACGCATATATTCCCAAAATAAAAATGTGTGCGCTATAATTCTGGCAGCGGGCGAAGGCAAGCGTATGAAGTCCAACAAGCCTAAGGCTATGATGGAAGTCCTTTTCAAGCCGATGCTCGGCTGGGTCATCGACGCGGTCAGAAACGCGGGTGTCAATGATATATGCGTGGTCACAGGCCATCTGGAGGAAATGGTCAAGGATTATCTTAACAAATCCTACACAGGCGACAATGCCTGCTCGACCGTCACTCAGACCGAGCGCAAGGGCACAGGTCACGCCGTCATGATGGCAAAGGATTTTCTTGAAGCCCATAAAGGCGGACATGTATTGATCCTTAATGGTGATGCTCCGTTTATGGACAGCAAAAACATCGCCAACTCATATTTTTTCCACTCCGCTCAGAGCAATTGTGTGACTGTTATATCTGCTATGCTTGAGGACGCTTCGGGCTACGGCAGAATTATCCGCGACGCAGACGGCAGACTGCTTTCTATTGTAGAGCACAAGGAAGCCACCCTCGACCAGCTCGCAGTCAAGGAAGTAAATTCCGGCGCTTACTGGTTCAATGTCAACGCTCTTCTTTCGGTGCTCGACACCGACCACATCAAGTGCAGCAGCGTTACGGGCGAATATTATCTGCCCGATACGGTCAAGCTGTTGGGTGATGCCGCAGATGCTTACACAGCAGATTCCTCCAGCGTGGTAATGGGCGCAAACGACCCCGTTCAGCTCAACGAGCTCAATCAGATTGCCCGCAGTTCTCTGCTCAATGCCGCAATTGCCGAGGGAGTCTCCATTCCATGCTCCGACGGCGTTATTATCGGTCCTGACGCGGCTATCGGCAACGGCACAGTCATCCTTCCCGGCACTATTCTCCGCGGCAAGGTTTCCGTTGGCGAAAACTGTACATTAGGTCCGAATTCGCTCATTGAAAATTCAATCATTCACAACAATGTTATTATAAATTCAAGCCAGATAAAGCAGAGCGAAATCCTTGAAGGCACCGACATCGGTCCCTTCTCACAGGTTCGCCCCAACTGCAAGATCGGTCCGAAGGTACACATCGGCGACTTTGTTGAGGTCAAAAACTCGGTGCTCGACGAGGGCACTAAGGTCGCACATCTCACCTATGTGGGCGACAGCGACATCGGCAAGCGCGTAAACTTCGGCTGCGGCTGTGTCACCGTAAATTACGACGGTCAGCACAAGGCGCGCTGCAAGGTCGGCGACGATGCATTCATCGGCTGCAACACAAACTTGGTTGCTCCCGTTCAGATAGGTGACGGCGCATACACTGCCGCCGGCTCGACCATTACGGGCGATGTACCCTCTGATTCTCTGGGCATCGCGCGCGCCCGTCAGGTCAACAAGGACGGCTGGGCGGCGACAAAGCGCAGCAAGTAAAATAAACGGCGGAATTTATAATCTTAGAATTTTATCAAAAATTACCGCCGCAAAAATCAAATTATGCACGAAACCTCACGGCGGTGAATTTTTCCCGCCGAGGGGTTTATATATAAAAATATCTTCAGGAGGAATACCAATGATACTTCACGGCAGCCTTCACGGCAAGGATATCAAAATCTTCTCATGTAATTCAAACAGACCTCTCGCTCAGGACATCTGCGCACAGCTCCACGAGAAAATGGGCAACAGCGATGTAACAAAATTCAGCGACGGAGAAATTTCAGTTTCACTCAAGGAATCTGTCCGCGGTTCTGACTGCTTTATCATCCAGTCAACCTGTTCGCCCGTAAACGACAATCTTATGGAAATGCTCATCATGATCGATGCACTCAAGAGAGCTTCCGCCGGTCGTATTACAGCAGTTATTCCTTACATGGGTTACGCTCGTCAGGACAGAAAGGCAAAGGCTAGAGATCCGATTTCTGCAAAGCTCTGCGCTGACCTCATCACCACAGCAGGTGCAGACCGTGTGCTCACAATGGATCTCCACGCTTCTCAGATCCAGGGTTTCTTCAACATTCCTGTTGACCACCTCCTCGGCGCTCCCATCCTTGCAAAGTATTTCAAGGAGAAGATCGGCGAGCACAATGATGAATACATGTGCGTATCCCCTGACCTCGGTTCTGTAACACGCGTAAGAAATTTCGCACAGCGTCTGGAATGCCCCATGGCTATAGTTGACAAGCGCCGTCAGAAGGCAAACGTCAGCGAAGTTATGAACATCATCGGCGACGTAAGCGGCAAGAAGGTTCTGCTTGTTGACGATATGGTCGATACAGCCGGCACTATCTGCAACGCTGCTGAGGCTATCATCAAGGCAGGTGCTATCGAGGTTTCCGCTTGTGCAACTCACGCTGTTCTCAGCGGTCCCGCACTCGAGAGAATAGAAAAGAGCCCCATCAAGGAATTCGTATTCCTCGACACAATTCACCTTCCGAAGGAAAAGATGCTTGACAAGTTCACAATTCTCAGCACTGCTCCCTACTTCGCAGACGCTATCGAGAGAATTTACACAGACAAGCCTATCTCCCTCATATTTGACTAATTAAAAAACATATTGTAATACATAGCCTCCAAGGCAGGGCAATCGTGTATTGCGGTTGTCCTGCCCTTTGGGCATTTATTGAAATATTGAGAATATCATAAAATATGGAGGAAAAAATTATGTTTGGAATGAACAAGCCTCAGAGCATCGACTGGCTGGTGGTGGGTCTGGGCAATCCCGGAAAAAAATACGACGGCACTCGCCACAATGCTGGATTCATGGCGGCTGACGCACTCGCCGAAAAGCTCGGCATATCTGTGGACAGACTGAAATTTCACGCGCTCATCGGCGACGGTATGTGCGGCGACAAGCGCATTTTACTTGCCAAGCCGCAGACCTTTATGAATCTGTCGGGGCAAGCGGTCGATGAGATCATGTCATTTTACAAAATCCCGCCCGAACACCTGATCGTAATGTGCGACGACATTTCGCTCAAACCCGGCAAACTGAGAATTCGCCGCAAGGGCTCGCATGGCGGTCAGAACGGCATGCGCAACATTATTGACATGATAGGCACACAGGATTTTCACCGCATCAAGCTTGGTATCGGAGCGAAACCGCATCCGGACTACGACCTCGCCGACTGGGTGCTCAGTCACTTCACGGCAAACGAGCTCAAATTGATGCAGGAAACCGCCGAAAATGCCGCAGAAGCTGTGAAATTGATCACTGCGGGAAACACCGACAAAGCGATGAATTTGTACAATTCATAATACATCTCAAAAGAAAGGGATCGCAGCTATGAATAAAATTAACAGTACACAACGCCAGCCGTGGCTCGACATTATACGCGGAATATGCGCTATAATGGTAGTTTTGTCTCATGTCACATCAACGCCCCTTATATACGGTGTGTTTTACTCGCCGATCATGATATCTGCATTTTTCTTGGTTTCAGGATATCTGAGCAAAAATTACGACGGCTCTGTTTTAAAATTCTTGTATAATCGCGTGCTCAAACTTGTGATAGCTTATCTTATTATCATACTTTTTGATAAATTGCTTTTGGTCAGCAATATACCGATAATATTAAACGATCCTAAATATCTTCTGAAAATGGCCGCCGACTACTGTAATTACATATTTTACGGGTATGACCTCTGGTTTGTCCCCTGTTTGGTATGTGTCTCGATTTATTTCATTATAGTCAACAAAATCTGCAGAGATAAGCCATTGCCCATGTTTATTATGAGCGCAGTTATCGCGGCAATAGGGCTATACATAAACCAGCCGGATGAATTTGTAAATTGGCACGCTCACACTGCTTTAGTATGCCTTCTCTTCTACATGACAGGATATTGTGTGAAAAAGAAGAAATGGATCGACAATTATAATTTCACAGTAAAATCCTGCATATTGTCAGGTGGAGCGTATTTAGCCGCAATAATTGTATTTTCATTAATCTTCGGGATGGAAAATATATTTATTGTGGCGGCAAATAATGAATGGCAGATATTGCCTGTGACCGCTCTGCTCATGCTTCTCGGCGTTTGGTTTATCATCTGTCTGTCCAAGAAAA
>JBGUUF010000237.1:0-5747 GCA_045133435.1 Acutalibacteraceae bacterium | reverse complement strand
GTTTCAAAATATTTTCAGTTACAAATTCGCCATAGCTCATACCTGATACACGTTCAATGATTTTGCCAAGTAAATTATAATTCGCATTGGCATATTTAAAACTGCCATAGTTTGATGTGACTTTTAAATCGGATAACAATTGATCAGATGTAATTCCACTTGTCTGGTTAAGCAAATCTCTGACCTTAACATTTTTCAGTTCCGGAAAGTCGTCGAGGTAGTCGAATACACTGCTATCAAGATTGATTTTCCCTTTGTCAACTAAAAGCATTGCAGATAAAGCTGTGAACGACTTGCTCATTGAACCGATTAAAAAGCATTCCTTATTGTCGCTGGCCATGCCGTAAGAATGATTATATAGCACTTGTTCAGAGCTTAAAATTTCTATGGACATCCCTTGGACATTAGCTTTTTTTAATTCTGTTTCTAAATATTCTGTAAGGGTTTCATATTTATTTTTGTTGCCCGAAGAAGATGCAAATGCGTTTTTTGAGAATAACGAGGCTGTCAATGACAACGCCAGTATTATGGTTAAAAGACGAATCATTTTAATCTTCATAAAAACACCTCAGCAAATCATCATTGCATCGCCGAATGAGAAAAATCTGTATTTTTCGTCAACCGCTGTTTTGTAGGCGTTCATTACATTGTCAAAACTTGCGAATGCCGAAACCAGCATTATCAGCGTGCTTTCGGGCAGGTGGAAATTGGTGATAAGTCCGTCGATGACCTTGAATTTGTAGCCGGGGTAAATAAATATTTGTGTCCAGCCGTCAGAGGGGATAACCTTGCCGTCCTCCACAGGGCAGGATTCAAGTGTGCGGCAACTCGTTGTGCCGACGGAGAATACACGTCCGCCGCGTGCGTGAGTCTCATTGATGAGGTCGGCTGTCTCTTTGGGCAGGCAATAATGCTCAGAGTGCATGACGTGGTTGTTCACATCGTCCACCTTGACGGGGCGGAACGTACCGAGTCCGACGTGCAGGGTGACATAGCCTATCTTCACGCCTTTTGCACGAATCGCGTCAAGCAGCTCATTGGTGAAATGCAGTCCCGCAGTGGGAGCGGCGGCAGAGCCTATCTCGCGGGAATACACCGTCTGATAGCGCTCCTTGTCCTCCAGCTTCTCGGTGATGTAGGGGGGGAGGGGCATTTGTCCGATGCGGTCGAGCACCGAGAAAAATTCATCCTCGCAGTCAAAGCGGACGATGCGGTTGCCGTCCTCAAGTACCTCAATGACTTCGCCTGTCATTAAACCCTCTCCGAATACGAAACGCTTGCCGACTTTGGCGCGCTTGCCGGGCTTTGTCAGACATTCCCAGACCTTTTGCTCGCGCTGGGTGAGCAGGAGAAATTCGTTGACAGAATCGCCGCCCTCTCTCACGCCGAATATTCTGGCGGGCAGAACGCGGGAATCATTGAGAATAAGACAATCATTGGGCGTAATATAATTGATAATGTCGCGGAAGTGCTTGTGCTCCAGACTGCCGTTCTTGCGGTCCATCACCATAAGGCGGGATGAATCGCGCGGTTCGACCGGGTGCTGTGCGATCAATTCCTGCGGCAGATCATAGTAAAAATCGGATGTTTTCATGGGGTATCTAAATCCTTTCAGAAGTTTAATTTTATTGTAAGTAATTAAAATGTATAATTAATAATGTACAATTAATAATGTATAATTAATAATGTATAATTAATAATGTACAATTAATAATGTACAATTAATAATGTACAATTAATAATGTACAATTAATAATGTATAATTAATAATGTACAATTAATAATGTGCAATTGACAATTAACAATCATTATAAAATCATATATAATGTGTATTGTAGGAACTTTGCGGAGATTTTGAATATTAAATAATTATTAATTGTTAATTATACATTATTAATTATTATACATCCAAATTCAGCCATTTCTATTGGCATCAGAATCATAAATTTAAAGCGGAAAAATCAAATAACTATGAATTGTGCATGATGAATTACGAATTGCGCTAAATCTCTTGACTTTTCGGGATTAAGCGTTATAATAAAGCTAGTGGTAATTCAAAAAAACAGAATCTTGATAGAGGTGCGGCATCAGATGAGTAACACCGACCGAGGCAGCCATTTGCCGTTCGCAGGCCGATGTAAAAGGTTGAGCCGCCGAAGTATTTGCCTTAATATGGCGGGGCAAATGTCTGGGCATGCGGTCAACAGCCGCATGACTGTCATCATGCGTGATGGAGTGCTATCGACTTCGATTAATTTGACGGGTCCTCTCGGAGGATTGCCCGATAGTTAATATTATAACGCATAGATGACCGGTAATCAACCGGTTTTTTTGTTATCAATCCAATTTATTACGTTATTTTTGTTTAGGAGGTCTATGTTGTATGAAAGAATCATATAAGGTAGGTATAATTGGTGCAACAGGTATGGTAGGTCAGAGATTTGCAACTCTGCTCTCGGGTCATCCGTGGTTTAAGGTCGTGGCTCTCGCAGCCAGCGCACGTTCCGCAGGTCAGACATATAAAGATGCTGTCGGTTCCAGATGGAAACTCGCAACTCCCATGCCCGCCGAAATGGAAGATATGGTCATCATGGACGCAGATGCAGATATCGAGAAGATCACATCTATGGTTGACTTCGTATTCTGTGCAGTCGACATGAAGAAGGACGAAATCAAGGCTCTCGAAGAGAAGTATGCAAAGCACGAGTGCCCCGTTATGTCCAACAACAGTGCAAACCGCTTCACAGAGGATGTTCCCATGATCATCCCTGAGATCAACGCAGACCACTCTCAGATAATCGAGGCACAGCGCAAGCGTCTCGGTACAAAGCGCGGCTTCATCTCCGTTAAGTCCAACTGCTCTATCCAGAGCTATGTTCCCGCCCTCACTCCCTTGCTCGAGTATGGCGTAAAGGACGTACTCGCCTGCACATATCAGGCGATCTCCGGCGCAGGCAAGAACTTCGAGACATGGCCCGAGATGGTTGACAACCTCATCCCCTTTATTGGCGGCGAGGAAGAGAAGTCCGAGAAGGAGCCTCTCAAGGTTTGGGGCAAATACGAGGACGGCAAGATCACAATGCGCGATGACATCAGCATCACAACACAGTGCCTCCGCGTGCCTGTTTCCGACGGTCACACTGCCGCTGTATTCGTAAGATTCGAGAATAAGCCCTCTATCGAGGAAATCAAGCAGAAGTGGGCAGAGTTCGCAGGCGAGCCTCAGAAGCTCAACCTCCCCAGCGCTCCCAAGCAGTTCATCCACTACTTTGAAGAGGACAACAGACCTCAGGCTAAGCTCGACAGAAATCTCGAGGGCGGCATGGCTGTAAGCTGCGGTCGTCTGCGCGAAGATACACAGTATGACTACAAGTTCGTCTGCCTCTCTCACAACACACTCCGCGGTGCAGCGGGCGGTGCAGTCCTCATGGCAGAGCTCCTCTGCGCACAGGGATGGCTTGACTAATTATTTAGATGATAGTTTTAGAAGGCTTTTCTCTATAAATTGTAAATTTTCTATTCACGCAATTACTTGATCTGACATAAAATATAAATAAAGAAAGAAGGAATGGTGCATGAAGAACACTATTTTCACGGGCGCGGGCGTTGCTATCGTCACCCCGATGAATGCAGACGGTTCGGTCAATTACAACGCATTTGCCGATCTCATTGACTTTCAGATCGAAAACAAGATCGACGCTATCATAGCATGCGGCACGACCGGCGAATCCTCCACGCTCAGCGACGAGGAACATCTCGGCGTTATCAAGTTCGCCATTGAACATACAGCGGGCAGAGTTCCTGTTATCGCAGGCACAGGCAGCAACGACACCAAGTATGCCATCGAGCTTTCTCAGGAAGCCGAGGCTCTCGGTGCAGACGGTCTGCTCATGGTAACTCCCTACTACAACAAGACTTCACAGCGCGGTCTGGTGGCACATTTCGGCATGGTAGCCGAGAACGTAAAGGCTCCCATAATACTTTACAGCGTGCAGAGCAGAACAGGCGTAAACATCGCTCCCGAGACAGCTCTTGAGCTTTCCAAGTACGAGAACATCGTAGCTATCAAGGAAGCAAGCGGCAATATCTCTCAGGTCGCCAAGATAAAGGCACTCTGCGGCGATGATCTCGACATTTACTCGGGCAATGACGACCAGATCGTTCCGCTACTCTCACTCGGCGGCAAGGGCGTTATCTCGGTGATCGCAAACGTCGCTCCCGAAGTTACACACAACATCTGCCAGTATTACTTCGACGGCAAGGTCAAGGAAAGTGCGGCTCTCCAGCTCGAATACCTCGACCTCTGCAACGACCTCTTCATTGATGTCAACCCGATCCCCGTCAAGGAAGCTCTCAACATGATGGGCATGCAGGCAGGTCCCTGCCGTCTGCCGCTCTATGAGATGACAGACGCAGCCAAGGAAAAGCTCGCCGCAACAATGGCAAAGCACGGCTTGATGTAATTAATAATTAAGATATATTTATGCTTTCGGTTGTAATCCGACCGGAAGCATAAATTTTATAAAGATTTTTTATGATTGGTAATTCAAATTGGAAGTGGTAAGATAAAATATCTTTTGAAAGGATGTGAAAGATAATGTCGATAAAATTAGTCAGACCTACTATTGAGATGAAAGAGTTGGCATTGGATTATAAAAAAGAGCATTTTGACAATAACGAAATGACCATTAACGGCAGTGAGCTGTTGGATAAAACTGATTCTTACGAAGAATGGCTGAAATCTGTCAATGACAACACCTCGCCCGAAACGGTCAATCCTGCATGGGTCGTGACAGATACATTTTTTGCCGTTGATTCCAATAATAAAATAGTGGGAATCATTGATTTGAGACATACACTTAACGATTTTTTGAAGGATTGTGGAAATTGTGGATATAGTGTCAGACCTTCCGAAAGAAAAAAGGGTTATGCCACAGAAATGTTACGCCAAATTATAGAGATCGCTAAAGAAGTCGGTATGCACGAATTGTATCTGTCGGCTGAAAAAAGCAACGTGCCTTCCGTGAAAACAATTATAAAAAATGGCGGTGTATATGAACGTAGCTTTGAAATTGAAGGCAAGCTGGCGGATGTTTACAGAATAGCTTTATAAAAACAGATTTACTGTATTATTAATCAATTTTTTTGAAAGGATGTATAAAAAAATGACCAAGATCATTCTTTGCGGATGCAACGGCAAGATGGGCGCTGCTATCACTGAGATCGTCAGAGAGCGCAGCGATTGCGAGATAGTCGCGGGTGTAGATATGAACACTAACTCCATGAACGGCTATCAGGTGTATGCAAATATCGCCGATGTCTCCGAAACAGCCGATGTTATCATCGACTTCTCTCACCCAAGCACACTGAATTCCATCCTCGACTATGCCGTGAGCAAGAGCATGCCCGCCGTGCTTTGCACCACCGGCTATTCCGATGCGCAGATTGCCCAGATAAAAGCAGCTTCCGAGAAAGTCGCTCTCTTCCAGTCGGGCAACATGTCGCTCGGCATCAATCTGCTGATTGCCCTCTCCCGCAAGGCGGCTCAGATTCTCGGCGATTCGTTTGATGTTGAAATCGTGGAAAAACACCACAATCAGAAGATTGACGCTCCCAGCGGCACGGCTCTGATGATCGCCAATGCGCTCAGCGAGGAGCTTCCCTACGATGCTCGTTATGAGTACGACCGCCACAGCGTCCGCAGAAAGCGCGAGAAGAACGAGATAGGCATTCACGCGGTAAGAGGC
>JBGUUF010000236.1:0-3737 GCA_045133435.1 Acutalibacteraceae bacterium | reverse complement strand
GACACTCTGACCGCCAGAGTATCCGAGATCAAAAAAGAAATGAAAAATTTCTGGGAGCTTGAGGAGATACGCTGCGGCAAGGTGCTGAGCTACCTCGAACGCCACAAAAACAATTTCGACCTCCGCAGATACACCGCAAAGTATCAGCAGAGCCGAATATTCTTCCTCGCAGGCTGGGTTCCCGTTGACGGTGAAAAGGAATTCACCCAGCAGCTCGACAAGCTGGAGGGCATCGAGTATAAATTTGAAAATGCCGACGCGGAGCCGTCTCAGACACCTCCCGTCAAGCTGAAAAACCCGAAGATATTCAAGCCGTTTGAATTCTTCGTCACAATGTACGGTCTGCCGAATTACGACGAAATGGATCCGACGCCGTTCGTCGCCATAACCTACATCATACTCAACGGCATAATGTTCGCCGATGTCGGTCAAGGCTTGTGCCTGTCGCTCATCGCATGGTTCATCATGTGGAAAATGAAGAAAATGGAGCTGGGCAAATGTATCGCCCTCTGCGGCTTCTCTTCCGCGTTCTTCGGCGTGATATTCGGCTCGGTATTCGGATTTGAAGAAGCACTCAACCCGTTCTGGGGCTGGGTCCACGAAAAAACAGGAATTCCGCTGACCGACGGCAAGCTGATAAATCTACAGCATTCCGACACGGTAATCACCCTTATTTATGCCGCTATCGGCATAGGCGTGGTGTTGGTGCTGGTAGCTATGCTGCTCAACATCTACACCAAATGCAAGCAGCATAAATACGGCAACGCATTGTTCAGTCAAAACGGTCTTGCGGGTTTTGTTTTCTACGGTGCAACGATTTTCGGCGTTCTCGGTCAGATGTTCCTCAAGATCCCGCTGCTCACCACACCGTATGTATTGGGACTGATAGTTCTGCCGGCACTGCTGATATTCTTCAATGAGCCGCTCAGCGAGCTTATCGAAGGCAAGAAGGACTGGTTCCCGAAAAACGTCGGCGACTTCTTTATGCAGAACCTGTTTGAGATGCTCGAAGTCGTGCTCTCGTATGTGTCCAACACTCTCAGCTTCCTGCGAGTAGGCGCATTCATTCTGGTCCACTCGGGCATGATGACTGTTGTATTCACACTTGCTGAAATGATAGGCGGCACAGGCTACTGGGTCGTGATAGTCTTGGGCAATGTCATCATCATGGCACTCGAAGGTCTGTTGGTCGGCATTCAGGCGCTCCGTCTGGAATTCTACGAGATGTTCAGCCGATTCTTCACGGGCGAAGGCCGTCCGTTCAAGTCAGCAGCATCTGTTGCAGAAGAAATGAAAAAGTCTTAATTCCGTATTCGACAAAAAGTAATCGTCCGGGAAATTTGCAAACAGAAAAAACATAATCAAAATTCCCGAACTTTACCATATACAAATCTTCAAATTAATTTTTCTGGAGGAAAAAATCATGAATGTACTTATGTATGCTATCCCTGTTATCGCAATTCTCGCAGCTTCTTACCTCGCTATCCGCTCTTTCAAGAAGAACGGCAACGGCGCAAAGGCTCTCAAAGTAAACTTTATCGCTCTCGTGCTCGTTTTCTCTGTAAGCGCATTCGGTGCTGTATCGGCATTTGCTGCCGAGGATGACGCTGCTGCAACCACAGCTCCCATCACCACCGAAGCTGCTGAAACTGCAGCGGCTGACAACGGCGGCGCACTCGCAGCAGGTCTTGGTCTGCTCGCAGCAGCTCTGGCAACAGGTCTGGGCGGCATCGGCGGCGGTATCGCTGTTGCATCCGCAGCTCCCGCAGCTATCGGTGCTACAAGCGAAGATCCCAAGGCATTCGGTAAGGCTCTTATCTTCGTTGCTCTCGGCGAATCCATCGCCCTCTACGGTCTGGTTATCGCTATCATGATCCTCAGCAAGATCCCCAACATCACACTCTAAGGAAATATGAATCTTTCACAAATTGCATGCAAGGCGGCATCTGCTGTCATTGCATGCAATTTGCCGAACCTTTGGACTTTACGCCGTTAACCGACGGCGGCAGGAAGGACGGAGAATTCAATTTGAAATTTTATCTCATAAGCGACAATATAGATACAGCCACGGGACTGAGACTGGCGGGCATTGACGGCGTGGTCGTCCACGAGGATTACGAAGTGGAAAGCGCACTGAAAACCGCAATGGCGGACGAATCGGTGGGCATCATACTCATGACCGAGCGCCTTGTCTCGCTTTGCCCGGATTTGGTTTACGACCTGAAGCTCAACACCGTGCGCCCGCTGATAGTCGAAATTCCCGACCGTCACGGCAACGGACGCGCCAAGGATTCCATATCCAAATATGTGCGCGAGGCTATCGGCGTAAGAATTTAATCAACTGAAAACTCTCATATAAGGAGTTGAATTCAACATGATCACACAGGAAGAAAAGCTCAGCAAGTTTATGATCGCCATAAACGAATATGCTAAAAATCAGCACGACAATATAGTGCGCGAGCTTGAGGCACACAACAGCGAGGAGCTGGAAAAGGCCGAAAAAGAATACTGTGAAGATTCCTACAAAGCAATTCAGAAGAAAACAGGCGAGATCCGCAGCATGATAAGCCGTGAGCTTGCCAACAAGGAACTGGAAGGCAAAAAGGCTCTGCTCGCACGCAGGACCGAGATCGAAAACAGCGTCTTTGAAAAGGCCGCCGCCAAGCTCGACGAATTTTCCAGAACCGACGCATACAAGACATATCTCAGAAAGGCCGCTGCCGAAGCTCGCAAGATATTTGCCAAGAGCGGTGAGGATAAACTTGACTCAACGATAATTTACATCCGCGACAGAGACAAGAAATGCTCCCCCCTCATTAAAAAGGCATTCGGAGCAGACTGCACCGTCAAGGTTGATCAAAGCATCATTTTGGGCGGTCTGCGCGCTGAGAATGCAGAGATTGGCCGCGTGGTCAACGTAACTCTCGACATCGCACTCGAGCAGCAGCACGAGTGGTTCGCAGCAAATTCCGGTCTGACGATTTCTTAAATACAATTCATAATTCATAATCATTGTTCGGTACATTGCCTTCAATTATGAATTATGAATTAACCAATTTATTTTGGAGGTGATGCCACAAATGGAAAAGACTTATAAAATATACGGCATCAACGGCCCTGTTGTTAAAATTAAGGGCAAAACAGATTTGACTATGATGGAAATGGTGTATGTCGGTGAGCAGCGTCTCGCAGGCGAAGTCATCGGCATTACCAGCGATTTTACCACCATTCAGGTATATGAGGAGACTACGGGACTTACCCCCGGCGCACCTGTTTATTCCACAGGCGGTCTGCTCTCGGCAACTCTCGGTCCGGGCATACTCGACAATATCTTCGACGGCATCGAACGTCCGCTCAAGGAGATAGAAAAGAATTCCGGCAGTGCATTCATCGACCGCGGCGCAAGCGTTGACTCGCTCGACACCGAATGCGAATGGGATGTCACCGTCAAGGTCAGCGCCGGCGACAGGCTTGAGGGCGGCATGATTTATGCTACCTGCCCCGAAACCACAATCATCGAGCATCGCTGTCTGGTGCGCCCCGACATTTCGGGCGTAGTGGAAAGTGTTGTTCCTGACGGCAAATACAAAATCAACGATACTATCGTTACATTAAAGGACGACAAGGGCAAGATTCACGAGCTTACCCTCTGCCAGAAGTGGCCTATCCGCCATCCCAGACCCATCAACAACCGTCTTTATGCCAACATCCCGCTCATCACGGGTCAGCGCGTAATC
>JBGUUF010000235.1:0-1314 GCA_045133435.1 Acutalibacteraceae bacterium | reverse complement strand
GGCCGCCAGCATCGCGATATTCGCGGTAATTTACACGATTATTTATTTCATCACATCAAGAATTTATTACGGCATAGTTACTCAGAAGAATGACTATTAAAGAAAAATCGCCCTGTCGAGCAAATCGGCGGGACGATTTTTTTATATTTCTGCGGCAAAAATCGGATAATGCAATATTTTTCGCCTAAATTTACAGAAATCGCAGTAAATTGAGCACGATAGTGTTATATAAGGCGCGAATTATACAAGATTTTTCGGAAAATCTTTTGTATAATAATAACATAAAAGAAATGCTGATAATTGAGTTAATAAGATACAATAACCAAATTTTACATTTCTAAGGAAGTGAAAAAATATGATCAAATCCGCAATAATCCACAATCCCGACCGCGAATATTGCTATTGTGCAGGCAGCGGAAATTTTATCATAAGGCTCCGCACCGCGCACGGCGACCTGTCGGAATGTATTCTCAACTACCGCGACAAGTACATGTCAACCAGAATCCCAGGAATCGACAAGGAAATACGCATGCAGAAAGTTGCATCCAACGACATCTATGATTATTATGAGGCTGACCTCAGATTTGACGGCATTTGCCTGAGATACTATTTCATTCTCAAGGACAACGACGGCAGCACTGCATATCTTGGCAATCAGAGCTTCTTCGACAAGCCGATTGAGGACATTTACTACATGTTCGACCTGCCGCGAATCTCGCGTGAAGAGGAAGAATTTGTCGTACCCAAATGGGCGGCAGGCAGCGTGGTCTATCAGATTTTCCCCGAGCGTTTCGCGCCTGATACCGAGCCTTCCCCCGACGACAAGCACTGGTATCAGTCGCCCATGGATCGCGGTCAGAAGCTGGGCGGCACACTCAAAGGAATTACCGCGCATCTCCCCCACCTCGCCGATCTGGGCGTTGATGTGATGTACATGACCCCGATATTCCTCTCACCCAGCGACCACAAATACAACACTGAGGACTATCTCAAAATCGACCCCGATTTCGGCACAGAGCAGGATTTAGTGGAGTTGGTTGAAACCGCTCATTCCCTCGGCATCCGCGTGATGCTTGACGGCGTGTTCAACCACTGCGACCCAAATTTCTTCGCATTCAAGGATGTAATGGAAAACCAGAAAAATTCAAAATACTGCGACTGGTTTTATATCCATAAGTTCCCCGTCAAATGGAAATGGCCGAAGAAAGGTCCCATCAGACCCAAACTGCCGAATTACGAAACCTTCTCCTACTTCGGCGGCATGCCAAAGCTCAACTGCGCCAATCCAGAGGTCCGTGAGTACATCAAAAAGGT
>JBGUUF010000234.1:0-9408 GCA_045133435.1 Acutalibacteraceae bacterium | reverse complement strand
GATTATTATTTACGACCGTATACGCGAAAACAGAGATGTTATGGGCAATAAGGCGACATATGCCGAGCTTGCCAACAAGAGCTTGAACGACACTCTCGGCAGAACCATCAACACCAACCTCACATTGGTCATCGCTGTTCTGACCATCGTTATCGTCGCATTTGTCTATGACATTTCTTCGATAATTACATTCGCCGTTCCGATGCTCGCAGGCGTTATTGCAGGTGCTTATTCCTCCATGTTCATTTCCAACGCGCTTTGGGTAATGTGGCGCGAATATGCCGACGGCAAGATCGCTCAAAAGAAGCTGGATTCTTTCTCCAAGCCAAAGAAGGATGCTAAAAAGTCCAAGAAGTCGGGCAAGTAAATTTTAATTGAATAATTATCGGGAGACGCTTTGCCGAAATGCAAGGTGTCTCCCGTTATTATTCATAAAAATGCAGATAAAATTTTCAAAAACACTTGACAAAAAATAAATCAAGCGATATAATGACAAAAACAAAACCTTTGATTAAGAGTAGTAGTTCTGTTTGAGATTTTCAGAGAGCAGCCGTGTGGTGCAAGGCTGTATTCGCGGGCGGAATGAATGGACTTATGAGGGCGAACGAAAGCAGTTTGTCTGCGAGTAGCAATCGACGGGGACCGCACCCGTTATCAGCGCGGAGCGTATGTGTGTACGATTAAGGCGGTCGGATTTATCCGGCAAGCAGGGTGGTACCGCAGGAGTTTTGAATTATTCATGCTCTTGTCCCGGCAAATTATTGAGCTGGGGCAGGAGCATTTTTGTTTTTTGCATCATATCCCGGCAGAGAAATTTTTTAATATTTTTAATAAAAGGTGGCTGTTAACAATGAGCAACGAAAGAGAAATTCCTTACAAGATATATCTGGAAGAGAGCGAGATGCCGAAGCAGTGGTACAATGTCCGCGCGGAAATGAAGAATAAGCCTGCACCTCTGCTCAATCCCGCAACTAAGCAGCCCATGAGTGCCGAGGATCTGGCACCTGTGTTCTGCGACGAGCTTATACAGCAGGAGCTGGACGATACCACTCCGTATTTCGATATTCCCGAGGAAATCCAGCATTATTACAAGACCTATCGCCCCGCGCCGTTGATGAGAGCATATCATCTCGAAAAGGCACTCGGCACTCCCGCGAAGATTTATTATAAATTCGAGGGCAACAACACCAGTGGCAGCCACAAGCTGAATTCCGCGCTCGCTCAGGCATATTATGCTAAGAAACAGGGACTCAAGGGCGTTACCACTGAGACTGGCGCAGGTCAGTGGGGTACAGCACTCTCAATGGCATGCTCTTTCTTTGGTCTGGACTGCAAGGTCTACATGGTCAAGGTGTCCTATGAGCAGAAGCCGTTCAGACGCGAGGTAATGCGTACCTACGGCGCATCGGTCACACCCTCTCCGTCGATGGAAACTGCAGTGGGCAGAAAGATCCTCGCCGAGCATCCCGGAACTACAGGCAGTCTCGGATGCGCTATCTCCGAAGCAGTTGAGGTCGCAACATCGACCGAAGGCTATCGCTATGTGCTCGGCAGCGTGCTCAATCAAGTTCTGCTGCACCAGTCAGTGATCGGTCTTGAATCAAAAATCGCGATGGATAAATACGGTATCAAACCCGACATTATTATCGGCTGTGCAGGCGGTGGCTCCAATCTCGGCGGACTTATCTCGCCGTTTATGGGCGAAAAGCTCCGCGGTGAAGCTGATTACAGATTTATCGCCGTTGAGCCTGCATCCTGCCCGAGCCTTACACGCGGCAAGTATGCATATGATTTCTGTGACACAGGCATGGTCTGCCCGCTTGCTAAGATGTATACGCTCGGCAGCGGCTTCATTCCCGCGCCGAATCATGCAGGCGGCTTGCGTTACCACGGCATGAGCTCCACACTCTCGCAGCTTTACCATGACGGTTATATGGAGGCGACCTCGGTCAAGCAGACCGACGTGTTCGAGGCGGCTGAGCAGTTTGCCCGTACAGAGGGAATCCTGCCTGCGCCCGAAAGCTCGCATGCGATTCGTGTGGCAATCGACGAAGCACTCAAGTGTAAGGAGACAGGGGAGGAGAAGACGATTCTCTTCGGTCTGACAGGTACAGGTTACTTCGATATGTTCGCTTATGAGAAGTTCCACGACGGTAAGATGAGCGATTATATTCCTACTGATGAAGAACTCGCCGAGAGCATTTCAAAGCTGCCGGTGGTAGAATAAGATAGACTGCGCAACAATGGGTTTCCAAATGGGGACACAGCCATTCCTTGAATGGCTGAGGCAACGCCACCACAAGACCAAAGTGAAAAACAAGCTAAAAATAGAAAAGTATACACGAAGCGTAGCTTCGCATAATAAAAACTAACAAGAAAAATCGGAGATTTTTCGAGTGGATTTAAACAATAACCCCGCCGCATTGTGTAAAACTAAAGCACAGTGCGGCGGGGTTTCAACATTTTTTGAATGTCGGTGGAAAAAATTGATCCCGAACAACTCGCATGAGAATGTAAGCTGTTCGGGATTTTTATATGTGGAGGGTGGTAAATTACTTCGCCATGCCTTCAACGATAGCCTTTGTGTCTCTTGCGATGACAAGCTCTTCGTTGGTGGGAATTACGTAAACCTTGACCTTGCTGTCGGGTGTGGAAATTTCAGCCTCGCGACCGCGTGTTGATGCGTTGACTTCCTCGTCGATCTCTACGCCGAAGCACTCAAGCAGACGGCAGATTCTGGAGCGGTGGATAGTCTGATTTTCGCCGATGCCTGCGGTGAATACCAGAGCGTCCATGCCGCCGAGTGCTACATAGTAGCTGCCGATGAACTTAGCGATCTGATATTCGAGGATCTTGTGAGTGAGGATAGCTCTCTCGTTGCCCTCTCTGGCAGCTGTGGTAACGTCGCGGTCGTCGCTGGATACGCCCGAAAGACCGAGCAAGCCTGACTTTTTGTTGAGAATTTCGTCCATTTGAGCGGGTGTCAAACCTTCTTTTTCCATGATGAAGGTGACAACAGACGGGTCGAGCGAGCCGGAGCGTGTACCCATGATGAATCCGTCGAGAGGGGTAAGACCCATTGATGTATCAATGACCTTGCCGTCCTTGACTGCGGAGATGGATGAGCCGTTGCCGAGGTGGCAGTTGATGATCTTTGTGCCCTCGGGATTTTCGGATTTGCCGAGAAGCTCAAGACAGCGACCTGTTACGAAGCGGTGGCTTGTGCCGTGGAAACCGTAGCGGCGGATAGCATATTTCTCATAATACTCATAGGGGACGCCGAAGATGTATGCCTCGGGGGGCATGGTGGAGTGGAAGGAGGTGTCGAATACGACCACCTGCGGCACGTCTTTGCCGAATACGTCGATAGCAGCCTCAATGCCCTGAATGTGAGCGGGATTGTGGAGCGGAGCGAGCGGGCTGAGTTCGCGGATGCCTTCGAGAACCTCGTCGGTGACAAGGCAGGAATCCTTAAAGAGCGAGCCGCCCTGCACAACGCGATGACCGAGTGCGGTGATCTCGCTGAGGTCGTCAACTACCTTGCCTTCGCCTGTGGTGAGAGCGTCCTTAACAGCGTTGAATGCCTCGGTGTGATTGGTCATAGCAGTTTCAGTCACATAGGATTCGCCGTTGACCTTGTGGGTGAGCTTGCTGCCCTCCAAGCCGATTCTCTCGCAAAGACCCTTTGCGATGACAGCTTCGTTGTCCATGTCAATAAGCTGATACTTGAGGGAGGAGCTGCCTGCGTTGATAACAAGAACTTTCATTGTCATATCTCCTGTCAGATTTGATTATGTTGAGAATATTTATATTCCTTATGGAATCGACACGATCGATTTCATTATTAATATAATATAACATTGAAATCAAAATTTCAAGGATTTGTGTAAATATTATATTGTTACATTTCTTGGACGGCGAAAGTTCTGTTGACTTTAGGCGGTGTTATTTTTCGATTTTGTTAAAAAATTTCTCGGTGGAGTATTTGCCCGAGCGGTTGTAGCGACCTATTCCGAGCAGACATTGGGGGTCGGAGGTGATCTTATTTACCCGCTCCTCGCAGGTGAGTATCACGCCGAAACCCATCTCGTAAATAATGCTTCGCGAATTTTTGCTCATAGCGCCGTAGGGGAAGGTGAAGGTCACGGGATATTTGCCGGTGTACTTGAATGTAAGCTCCTGCATTTTGCCCACATCGGCGGTCAGTGCCGCCTTGTAGCTTTCATCGGATTCGCCTGATTTTTTTGATGCACCCTTGCGCCCGCCGGAATTACTGTGCATATCGTAGGTGTGATTGGCGATCTCCACGATGCCGCTTTCGCTGAGCTGTTTTATCTCGTCCCAATTGAGACAGGAATACCTCAGATTGTGGTCCTCCACCGTGGTGAAGCGGTCGGCGAAGTTGCCTACCACCGACATCACCGCCTTGAGATTGTATTTTTCAAGCAGCGGCACAGCGTAATTCAAAAAGCTCTCACAGCCGTCGTCGAAGGTTATCATAATAGGTTTTTGAGGCAGCGGAGTGCCCTCTGTGACGCAGGTGTAAAGCTCCTCGGCGGTGATCGCAGTGTAGCCGTTTTCGCTTATATATTTGAAATCGCTCTCAAGCTGCTCACAGGTGACGATGTATTTGTCCGCGCCGTTGGAATCAGCGGCTATCTGATGATACATTATCACGGGCAGCGGTGTTGACGCTGAGCTGTCCGACTGCGCGGAATCGACACTGACGGCGGAATTCCCCCGCGGCAGAGAAAAAATTATCATAAAAGCCGCCAGCACCGCCGAGATCGCGGTAACTATGTGTTTCTTTTTGATGGATATGCAACAATATGTCATAATTTCAAAATCACTCCTGTATGCATGGGTTTGCTGTATGTTTTAATTATATTTGCCGTTCGATTGTGATATGCATATGCATCAGATTATCTTTTGTTTTGTAAAAATAAATAAAAAAATACATTATCTTCACAAAAATCACTTGACTGTTAGCGGTTAAAATGATAACATTTATATAAAACACAGCTTTATGTAAAGCTAAAAATTTTATATTTGACAGGGGTTATGCTCTATGAAAAACGAAAAAACAAGCAATAAGAAAAAAGTCGGCGGTATGATCGTGGATATTATCACCATAGGTATGCTTTTTGCGGCATTCGGTATGGTATTTTATGCGGGCTTTATCACCGAAAAGGAAGAGCTTTCGCTCAATATGATGTCCATAGTCACGGCGGTCGGACTTATCCTGCTTTATCTGATAGGTACCTGCTCATGCCTTGTCACCAAGGTAAAGACCAAGAGCCTGACTGCGGGTTTCCTCGCATTTTCGGCAGTGCAGCTTTATGCAGTGCTCAGCAATCTCGTTGTGCTCGGCTGCCTGCTTATCGGTCTGTATACCATTCAGGATGTGTTTATGCAGGTCTCTTATGTAGTGACCACCGCGATCGTGCTTATCGGCTATGTGGTCAACATCATTGCATTCTCGGACAATAATACTGCTGCGGAAATTGATGATGCTGACGATGAAGATGAGGATGAAACAGACGACGCTGATGAGGATGACAGCGAAGAAGAATAATATATGAAAAAATCAAAGATTTGTGGAACTAAGATTTTGTGCATCGCCGCACTGGGGATAATTTTGGCGATGCTGACATCCTGCACCTCGATGCTGGTGAGCGACAGCAATAATCCTAAGCTTGCGTGGCAGGAATTTTCGCAGTATATTTCCCAAGGGAACTTTACTGCGGCGTTTGACATGACGCAGAACGGCAGTGTTTCGGTTGATCCCGAAGATGATTCGGAATATGCGGAGCTGCTTATGAAGGCAATATCCGACAGCTACACATATGAATTTGTATCGGATACGGATGTTTTCGGTGTGACTGCGTGGCAGAACATCGCGATAACCTCCCTCGATATGCGTGTATTGGCGGAAAATGCCGTGAGCGGTGCCGTAAAGGATGCCGAAGCGTATGCGTATAAAAACGGCTCTTACGAGACAGACGAGGAGATTGCGGCGGCTGTGAATGTGAAAATGACAGAGTTGCTGACTTCACCGAGCGACTGTCTGAGCACCACGGTCGTCCGTGTGGAATTCTCATACAGCGACGGCAAGTGGCTGCCCGTAATGAGCGATAAGCTTTATGAGGTGATAAGCGGGTATTCGTCACAAGCGGACGAGACAATAGCTGATTATCTCAAAAGAAATAATTCGTAGAAGTTTTATTCACTCTGTAAGGTCCTACAACGATTTTACAGAGTGAATTTTTATACAAAACATATCAACAATCAGGTGTGATTTATTGCTGATATGAAGAAAATGCTTTCAACAAATGATTATTCTTGACCTCGCGGCATTAAGGCTATAAAATATAGGTATTATTATTTGTGAAACGCTCAATTGACCGGAGCAAATGTTTAGATATATCGAAAGGATGGTAAATTGCCATGGCAGAAATCAGACCGTTCCGCGGAGTAAGATTTGACACTGACAAGGCCGGTTCGCCGGAAGAATTGATTTGTCCGCCGTATGACATTATCAGCGCACAGCAGAGAGAGAAATATGTTGAGAAAAATCCAAACAATATAGTTCGCCTTGAATTGCCTGTGGCGGAGGACGGTATTTCCGACCCATATAAAGCTGCATCCGAGCTGTTGAAATCGTGGATGGACAGCGGCATTATGGTGCGTGACTCCAAACCTGCGCTGTATATTTACGAAGAACAGTACACACTGCACGGCGAAACAAAGAGCATATTCGGCATACTCTGTCTGGTGAAGCTGGAGGAGTTTGACAAGGGTGTTATACTGCCGCATGAGCAGACGCTCTCCAAGCCAAAGCTCGACCGCATGAATCTTATCGAAGCGACGCGCACTAACATGAGCACGATATATTCGCTCTATTCTGACGACGGACAGCGCACCTCGCTCAAGATAAATATGCTTATCAATAGCAAGCCTGTCATGGAAGTCCCGGACGGCAAGTGTGTACACCGTCTGTGGATGGTGGATGATGAACAGCTTGTTTCGGCTATCTGCCGCGACTTTGAGAAGCGTACACTGTATATCGCCGACGGACACCACCGCTATGAGACGTGTCTCAATTACCGCAACAAGTGCCGCGCTGAGGGTGCACCTGAGGGTTCGGCATGTGATTATACAATGATGCTGCTGGTCAACATGGACGACAATAAATTCAGCCTTTTCCCGACCCACAGACTTATCAAGAATGTGGAGAATTTCAATGTCGATGAAATAGTTAAGGCACTTGACAAGAATTTCAGAGTGGATGAGCATCACGGCACAAGCAGCATCAAGCTGACGCTCAACGAATATTACAACATGGGGCGCAAGGCTGTCGCGTTGTACGTCGGCAGTGAGACGTGGTATCTGCTCAAGCTCAGAAGCACCAGCGAAGCTATGGACGAAGCTATGCCGTCGAGCAGCGAAGCACTCAAGAATCTCGACATAAGCGTGCTGCACGCCCTCGTGCTGGATGAAATAATGCACTGCAACAATGAGGACTGCGTGAATTACACCCGCAGCTTTACTCAGGCGATAGAGTCGGTAAAATCCGGCGAATATCAGTGCTGCTTTATCCTCAATCCCACCCGCATAGCTCAGATCAAGGATATAGTCGAAGCAGGCGAGAAAATGCCGCAGAAATCCACATATTTCTATCCGAAGCCCACAACAGGCATGGTCATAAATGTATTTGAGGATTGACCGTTCTGAATGAATTTTTGCCGATACAGACTCAAACGAGTTTGCATCGGCTTTTTGTTTGTGCAGAAATTCGCAATGTTTGTCATATCGTACAAATTACGCTTGCAATATATGAAACTATATGATATTATTGTATATATTTGGTTTTATGCCGAAAAACTTGGTTTGGCGTGAAAATAAATAAAACATCAATAATTAGTTTCAGTAACGAAGGAGATAACTGTAATGAACGGCGAACTTATGAATATGGTTCAAATGACCATCATGGCGAAATATTACATCCGCACAGGGGAGATGAATGAATCACTCACAAACAACAGCAAGATAGGCAGTATGCATTTTACCTTTGCCGAGCAGGATTTCGGCGAAAAGGCACCTGCGGCGGAGATCGACAGCAAGGCTGAATGGCTCAAAATGCTCGTCAAGAGAGGCGCGGAGGATGTCAAGCTGCTGGTGATAGATGAGATAGACAATTTTGACCGTCTCGCGCTGGTCAATGGCATGCCCTGCTGCATGCTCTGCTTCTATGTCGGCGGCGTGACGAGCTGGAATAAAAAATGGAGCTACAACGATGAAACCAAAGCGTGGGATGTGCATTTCGTCGAGACGGTATGCCGCAATGCCCCGCCCGAGAAGCCGAAGTTCCAGGATATGACACAGCCCTTTGTCACACTGCTCGAAAGAATCAGAGGTCTGGCTCAGAAGCTGGGTCTGGGAGAGTTTGCCTTCAAATTCTCAGCCGCGCTCGGCTCATTGCAGGCTGACTTCGTCCACGGCGATGCGGCAATGACTCCCGCACATCACCGACTGCTCAGCGCCGCGATTCAGGCATATGTTTTCGGCGGCGAAGGCTCTTGGAATGACAAGGCGAAATTTGCCGCGGCGGGCAAGGGATTGTCCGAGGAATATCAGGAGCTTACAAGCGATTTGTACAGAGGAATAGCACTCGCCTGCATGTATGCGGCAAACGAGTGGTAAAAAAATATCGGTTTCGGAAATATCCGGGACCGATATTTTGTTTTATGTTAAAATTAGTGCAGATCTCATTGACAGTATAGCATTAAACGGGTATAATATAGTAAGAATATTGCTATTTTAGTGAAAGGATGATTTTTATGAACATACGCCCGTCAGCAGCTATCAGACAGAATTATAATGAAATTGCAGAGCTTTGCAGAAGAACACAGGAGCCTGTTTATCTCACCAAAAACGGCGAAGGTGATTTGGTGGTTATGGATATTGAATCTTTCAGCAGGAGAGAAAAAATGCTCAAGCTGCGTGAGGAGCTTCTCGCGGTGGAAGAAGACCGACTGGCAGGCAATAAGGGGTATACTGTAGAAGAAGTTTCTGCCATGATGCGAAAGGCAATAGAAGAGGCGAGCTATGGAAAAGCTGAATAATACTTATAATGTAATTGTTTCCGAAAGAGCTGCCAATATGTTGGTTTCTCATGCTGCATTTCTTGCAGAAATAAGTGAAAAGGCAGCAGATAGATTGGTCGTTTCATTTGAAAAGGCGGTAGAATCGTTAAAGCTAATGCCTTACAGATGCCCGGTGTTCAATGCTCATATCCCTAAAAACACTTATCGGAGACTTCTGTTTGAAAGTAGATATCTTATAATTTATCAGATACAGGACGATAATGTGTATATTGATTATGTTATAGATTGCCGGCAGGACTAT
>JBGUUF010000233.1:0-3210 GCA_045133435.1 Acutalibacteraceae bacterium | reverse complement strand
CGCTCTGCCGCTCAAAAGCGAGGATATCAAGTATCTCACGAACGACGTGCTGGAAGACTGCACGGTTTACAATGCCGAAACCGACACCACCTGCGGCATTTACGACGTTGAAAAGCTCGAAAGCCGCGACCCTTACGAAGTTTTCCTGTCGGGAGCGTCCCCTCTGCTTGTGATAACCAATCCCAATGCGCCGACCGACCGTAAACTTACGGTGTTTCGCGATTCGTTCGGAAGCAGCATCGTTCCGCTGCTCGCCGAGGGCTACAGCAAAATCACGCTGATAGACACACGGTATATTTCGAGCACGGCGCTGGGCGATTATGTGGATTTCAACGGCGGCGACGTGCTGTTTATTTACAGCACGCTGGTGCTCAACAACAGCAGTACGCTTAAGTAATTGTTACAATTAACTACTTGTATTTCATACGGCAGTTTGATATACTACTTTAGTTAATGAAAAATAAAATGGGACGGTGAAATTTATTTGGCACGTCTGGCAAACAGAAAAAAATATCAGAACAAGCGTGAAACATTCCTGCAGCTTTACAACCGCACCTGCGAGCGTGTTTTCAGATACGCGTTTGAATTGTGCCTGAATCACGAGGACGCAATTACCGTGTGCCGTGAAGCGTATATTGATATGTATTTTAAAATATCCACCCTTCGCACCGCGCCCAGCGTTGAATACTGGCAGCGCAAGCAGGTGGAAAAGACCATGCGTTACTTAGCGCGCAAGGGCAGGATCTCTCTGCTTCACGAAAAGTCGATGAACGACGCTCCCGACAGCATTACGTCGGAGGAAAAAGAGGACATGTGGCGCAGAGTAAACCGCACTGTGGACATCGACCCATGGCGATTGGTGCCAATCCCGGGCAAGTCTACGATATTTTCGGTGCTGGCAGATCAGGCTATCTCCGATATAAGCTACATGAGCTTTGCGGATATTGCCAAGATGGTGGCGGCGGTCGTACTGGTTATCGTACTGATAGGCGGCGGATGCTTCGGCGCGTATTATTATTTTTACCGCAATGATGACCGCGACGTTGACCCGATGGAGGAAATATTTCTGGATGAGCGCAGATATTCAGATTACAATGCGCAGAACAGCGTGCAGGTGACTGACGAAGAAATTCACGCTGTTATCAAGGACGCATTCGGAGGGCTTGACGACGAGGCGGGCATGAGCACATCGGGAATTTCCAAAAGCACCGCCAAATCGCCGATATATACAAACGACGATGGGATAAACGACAAGCTCAAGAGTATCATTGCAGAAATAGTTGACGACGATATGAGCGACATCGAGCGGCTTCGCGCGATCTATCAGTATGTTGGCAAGAATATCAGATATGCCGACGTGAGTAACCGCAGCGAGGACAGTCTGACACTGCTCAAGCATTATTTTAACACTCAGACAGGCGACAGCCGCCATTATTCCGCACTTTTTCAAGCGCTGTGCAACGCGGCGGGCTATGAGTGCGAGGTGATAAAGGGGCGTTTCATACTCAACTACGACACGGAATTCCGCCGCGACATAAGGCACTATTGGAATAAAATGGCGCTCAACGGCATGTATTATTATTTTGACTGCGAGGCCGACAGCGACGAATTCGGCACCGAGGTGCGTGAATATTACTTCATGGCTACCGACGGCAACAAAAAATGGGAGATATGGAACAGAGATCACGAGGAAAACTGATTTTTTATTTTGAAAGGATTGTTTTACATATGAGCGAGCAAAAAAATTGCGATAATGCGGTGCAGAGCAACGACCAAGCCATGCAGATGGTCAAGGAGCTTCAGCAGGTCACGCTGGCTATGCTCAAGGACATCGACAAGGTGTGCACCGAATACAACATCCCGTATTATCTGGGCGAAGGCACGATGCTCGGCGCTGTGCGTCACAAGGGATTTATCCCGTGGGATGACGACATCGACCTGCTGATGATGCGCGAGGATTACGAGAGATTTCTCAAGATCGCTCCCGAGGCGATGGGGGAAAAGTACGAGATACAGCATTATACCACGATGGAAAACTGCTGGACCCCGCTGCTGAAGGTGCGTCTTATCACAGACAGTCCGAAATTCAGACAGTCGCACATCGCTCATGTCACACCCAACAACGGTCCGATGATAGATATATTCCCGCTGGACAGCGTGCCTGAGCTGTCGTCTTTTAAGCAGACGGTGCAGGGGACGATGATGCGGATATTGCGCGGCACGCTCTCTCAAAAGATGAAGACCGCCGAGGACGACAATCTGCAGAAGAAGATACTGCGCTTTGTATCGCATTTTGTGTCGAGGGATTTTCTTTTCAAATGCATAAATAAGAATTACGTCAAATACAATTCCCCCGACAATAAATATATCGTCTGTCTCGCCAGCTATTACAAGGTACAGAAGGAGACTTTCCCGAAGGAAGCCTTTGGTGAGCCTGTGCGTGTGCCTTTTGAGGACGGCATGTTCCCCGTGCCGCAGGATACAGACCTTATCCTCACCACCATCTATGGCGATTACATGACCCCGCCGCCGCCCGAAAAGCGTGTTATCAAGCATCATTTTTAAAGAATAATAGAAAGTGTGAGGAGATGTTGTTTTGTCGGCAGTAGGAAAATTGAAAAAGTCGCTGAACAGCTGCGCCACGATAGCATTGGGCGCGAAATATGTCAGCCATTACAATAAAAATGAGATAAAGGAAAATATGATATTTTACGCGTCGCATCAGGGGGCAGGTATGCTTTGCAGTCCTTATGCGATATTTACTGCACTGATGAAGTCGGATGAATTCGACAACTACGAGCATGTGTGGCAGATAAACGAACCCGACGAGCGCGAGATACTCAAGGAGCAGTACAGCGGCTGTGGAAATGTGCGGTTTGTGGAGAAAAACAGTGCGGGATATTTTGACGCGCTGACCTCGGCGAAATATCTCATCTGCAACAACACGTTGCCATTTTATTTCACCAAGAAGCCGGGACAGGTATATGTGAATACATGGCACGGCATACCGCTCAAGACATTGGGTTACGATGTGCCCGACGGAAAATACACTGCCCGCAATATGACGCGGAATTTTTTGCAGTCGGATTATATAATCTCGCCCTGCCGATTTACGACTAAGATGTTTAAGGAATCCTACAAGCTGGAGGGGCTGTATTCGGGCAAAATGACCGAGTGCGGCTATCCCCGCAATGACCTGATCTTCAGCAC
>JBGUUF010000232.1:0-2127 GCA_045133435.1 Acutalibacteraceae bacterium | reverse complement strand
GCTTCAGTTCAAGGGTGTTCCCGACAACGCTTTTGCTACGATTGGCGAAAAAGAGGGCGCATCTGTTCCCGTTGCCGTGTGGGAGCTTGAGCCGCGTGATGAGATGCGGCTCAACGTCTACGAGGGCTATCCGACGCATTACTTCAAGAAAAACATTTCGGTCACGATGAACGGAAAAGAAATATCAGGCATGGCTTACATCATGAACCTTCAGGCTGAATTCAACATGCCGTCCTTCAGCTATCTGAAAACTATTCGCGACGGCTACAAGGACTGCGGTCTTGACCTCAAGGCGTTGCAGCGTGCCTTCGATGAGACTGAGGCAAGGCTCCTTGAGCAGTCCGAATCCGACGAGGATTTTGGTGAAGATAAGGACGAGGATTTATCCTTTGATTCGATGCAGATGTGACGGTGAGCCTGAGATGAATAAAAGAAAAAGACTGAAAAAGCTGCTGGGCGGCAGATATTTGTTTAAAAAATATCTCTCTGTCGGTGAGGTTCGCAGACTGCTTGCGGAAAAATACGTTTTAGATTCAGAAAAGCTATTTGCCTCTCTGACCGTGGGGTGCGTAAGAATTGATGCGGTTGTGTATTCAGCTTCGGACAGAACGGCGTTGGGATATGACATCTTCGTCAAGGACACTCCCGACAGTGCCGAGTGGATATGCTATGACAATCCCTCCGACGAGGTAAAATATTCCAGCTTCAATCTGGAGCAGGAAATGTTTTCTGTCCTCAATTCTGCTGTGGAGAGGTACGGATTATCCTACACAGAATGTAATTTTGAAACAGTAAACGCAGGCGTTAAACCCACGAAATGACCGCTGTACCGCACTGTGTGCGATTCTTTCGGCGAGGACGAAAAAGTACCCTACCGAAAAAATATCAGCGAAATTCGGGCGGTTTCAGCGGTTGCCGGCAGTAAGCAAAAATTCGGATATTTCGGGCATTTTGCAGATATTTGATTAAAAGCAGGAGAAAGAGTCGGGATCAACAAACGCCCCGGCTCGGCTCACTTCGGACGGCAACGCCGACCGTTTGGAGGTTCTTCTAAATTCCAAGCTGTGGGTCGGTTTTGACTGTATGGGGTCTGCATTGTGGGTCAACAATCGCGAAAATACCCGAAATTCCACATAAAAATGTGGGTTGAAACAGGCGTTACGAAATATTTAAAGGGAGTGATCATCATATGGACGAAAATGAAGAATTCCGCAAAGAACCAAAGAGGAAGTTTGCCCTGTGGATCAAAGAATCAACGCTGGATTTGGTTAAGAAATTATATGAAGACGACAACTGCTCCAGTCAGAGCGAATTTATTGAAAAGGCGGTTATTTTTTACGCGGGTTATCTTTCAAGCGAAGACAGCAAAGCATATCTTCCGAATGTCGTGACCTCCACGCTCAAGTCAATTGTTGCCGAGAGCGACAACCGTCAGAACAGAATGATTTTCAAGCTGGCTGTCGAAATGGCGATGATGATGAATGTGGTTGCATCCACGCAGGATATTGATAAGGTTACGCTTCAAAGGCTTCGCGGTGAGTGTGTAAAGGAAGTTAAACGCCTCAACGGTTCGTTTTCTTTCGACGATGCTGTTGAATGGCAGAACGGGTAAATCATGGCAAGGCTTGTTACAAAATTCAAATATTTAAAACCGACCGACAGTAAGAAAATCGGCGGCTATGCAAAATACATCGCCACACGCGAGGGCGTGGAGAAAATTGATGACACGCATAAATTTGCACCGAGCACTGTTGCTCAAAAAAATCTGATAGATAAAATTATCAAGGATTTTCTCGACACAAAAGAAATGATCGAGTATGCAGATTATCTTAAAACTCAAAATTTCGGTTGCGCATCTGATTTTATATCACGGGCAATCGAGGACAACGCGTTTGAAATGATGAGCCGCAAGACATATGCGGATTACATTGCGACGCGCCCGAGAGCTGAAAAATTCGGGGCACATGGATTGTTTACCGACGACGGTGTTGAGGTGAAGCTCAGCAAGGTGTCAAATGAATTAAATCTGCACAGCGGAAATGTGTGGACGATAATTATTTCACTGCGCCGGGAGGATGCGGAGCGTCTGGGGTTCGACACAGGCTCAAGGTGGCGGGATATGCTGAG
>JBGUUF010000231.1:0-6682 GCA_045133435.1 Acutalibacteraceae bacterium | reverse complement strand
TTAATTAAAGCCGTATTCTTCGTCACATCTAATTCTGTCAGTTTGTTTTCGCCGCAACTCAAAGTCCGCAAAGCGGTATTCTTCGTCACATCTAATTTTGTCAGATTGTTATGGTAGCACCACAACTCTTTCAAAGCCGTATTCTTGGTCACATCTAATTCTGTCAGGTTGTTACTACCGCAATCCAATTCAGTCAAAGCCGTATTCTTCGTCACATCTAATTCTGTCAGATTGTTCTCGGCGCAATCCAAAGTCTTCAAAGCCGTATTCTTCGTCACATCTAATTCTGTCAGTTTGTTCCAACCGCAATCCAAAGTAGTTATATCCTCCGTGGAATAAATCTTTACAGTCTGACCCTTTAATACTTCATTATAATTTTTGCTCGTTCCTTGAACAATATTCCCGTCGCCCCAGTCAACATAGGCTTCTGAAATATTTAATCTAAATTTAAGCGTCTCCCCCACGGCCTTCCTGGTGGTCATGGTGATTTTCGGCTCGCCGAGGTTGTCGGGAATTTCGTCTGCCAGTGCAACTATCTCTGGGGCATCGGCATCCGAGTTGCTTGCCACGATGTCGCTGTCGGACACAGCCTCCGCCGCGCTTGTGCCGATGAATGCCGCCGTTGCGGCGAGCAGAGCTATCGTCACAAGCGAGAGCAATGCCGCACGGAGCTTGATTTTACTGTGCTTTTTGTGCATCATACCAATCACCTTTTCTTTTACTTCGCAAATCACGCGCGAAGTGAGATTTATCAATATCCTTAACCGTGTAACAGAATCAATCCTTCCGTTACGTTTCTTATTTTATGATACACCCAAATATTTGTCCTGTCAATAGCGTTTTCGTGATTTATTCATATTTTTAACACGATACGCGAGAGGTTTTCGATTTAATCCGAACAAAAAAATAAAATTCATGCCTTAATCAATCACACATTATCTGCCAATAATATGTCTGACCCCCGTAATCTTTCAATGACATGCCAAAGTTTTTTCAACAAGCTATTGCAGTTATCCGAACTCTCTGCTAAAATACTATTATAATATATGTCAAAAATACAAATTCACTCAAAGGTGGCTGATTTTTCAAAATGGCAAACAAGGTCGTTATCACTACGGACACAGGCTGTGATTTTAACGAAGAACTTCTGAAAAAATATCACATCGCCGATATGATCCCGCTTTATATCAACATGTACGGCAAAAGCCTCAAGGATTACCACGAGTGCACACCCGAGGATATTTTCAAATGCTACGACGACACCAAGCAGGTGCCCAAGACTGCCGCACCCCCTCCGAGCGATTACATCGAGCATTTCGAGAAATTCGCGGCGCAGGGCTTCGACATCGTGCATATATCCATAAACGGCGTTTTCAGCTCGTCCTACTCCAACTCCATCCTCGCCGGTCAGGAGATAAGCCAGAAATACGGCACCGAGGTCTATTCGGTGGATTCCCACACCCTCACCGGCGCGCAGGCTCTCTCAGTGATTCGCGCGGCGGAACTTGCCGACAGCGGCATGAGCGCAAAGGATATCGCCGAGCAGATAACCGCCTTCACCCAGAAGGTCCAGACAGACTTCCTCCTCGGCGGCATGGATTACGCCGCAAAGGGCGGTCGCTGCTCGATGCTGGTGGCATTCGGCGCGAACCTGCTCAAGCTCTACCCCATGATGCATATTGACGGCGAGGGCGTTATGACTGCGCCAAAGAAGTTCCGCGGCTCACTGCAGAGCGTGCATGACAAGTATATCGACTATGTGCTCGACCTCGCGGAGAAGAACGCCGACCACTCCCGCCTCATCATCGACTACACAGGCATGGACAAGCCGCTGCTTGATTCTCTCCTCAAGCGCATTAATGACTACGGCAGATTTGAGGATGTAGTTCTCTGCAAGACCAATTGCACTGTAGCCACACACGGCGGTCCGAACACTATCGCCCTGTTCTATGTAAATAAATGATCACATACTATTATATTAATGTAAGGAGCTAGCCGAATTGGTAGACCATGACAGAATTGCAGCCGCCGTCAGGGAAATTCTGGAGGCGGTGGGCGAAGACACTCAGCGAGAGGGCCTTCTCGAGACCCCCGAGCGCGTCGCCCGAATGTATGAAGAAGTTTTCAGCGGACTTCACGACGACCCCGAGAGACATCTCAAAATATTCCACGAGGATGACAAAAACGGCGAGGTAGTCATAGTCCGCGACATCCCGCTTTATTCCATGTGCGAGCACCACCTGCTGCCCTTCGTCGGCAAGTGCCACATCGCCTACATCCCGCAGAACGGCAAGATCATCGGACTTTCCAAATTCGCCCGAATCGTGGACTGCTTCGCACGCCGCCCGCAGGTGCAGGAGAGACTGACCGCTCAGATCGCCGATTTTCTCTACAAAAACCTCGAACCGATGGGCGTTGCGGTCATCATTGAGGCAGAGCACCTCTGCATGACTATGCGCGGTGCCAGAGCCGCAGGCAGCAGCACTCAGACCAGCGCACTTCGCGGCGTGATGCGGAGTGATGCACGCACCCGCAACGAGGTAATGACGCTGCTTACAGGAGGTCACAAATTTTGAGAGATCCTATTGATTGGCACATAGGCGGCGACAAAATCCTGCACATCGACCGCACATATATTATGGGCATACTTAATGTCACCCCCGATTCATTCTCGGACGGCGGACTTTTCTCCGCCGCAGATTCAGCCGTCGAGCACGCATTGCAAATGATAAATCAAGGTGCGGATATTATCGACATAGGCGGTCAGAGCACCCGCCCGGGTCACACGCCAATTTCCCCCGACGAGGAGTGGAGCAGGCTTCAGCCTGTTCTCAGCAGGCTCTGCGGCAAGGTAAACGTGCCGATCTCGGTGGACACCTATTACCCCGAGGTCGCCAAAAATGCGGCGGAACTGGGAGCAGAGATATTCAACGACGTCACAGGCTTCCGCGACCCGCTCATGCGGAAGTACGCCGCGCAATACAAGGTCGGCTGCATCGTAATGCACGACATTCAGCTTGACGAGAGTGCCGACGCATGTGCCGAGCTGTTGGATTTCTACAAATCACGCACCGCTGAATGTATCGCCGACGGCATTTCGCCTGAATACATCTGCCTTGACCCCGGCATCGGCTTCGGCAAGAGCTACGAGCAGAATCTTCAGATCGCCGCGCAGTTTGGCCGCCAGTGCCTTGATGGGTATACCATGCTCGCCGCCGCCTCACGCAAGCGCGTCGTGGGCATGTCGTGCGGCAATCCCCCCGCAGACCAACGGTGCAGCGGAACTATCGCGATCCACACCGCCTGCATATTGGGCGGAGCGCATATTATCCGCGTGCACGATGTTCCCGAGGCAGTGCAGGCCGCGCAGGTCGCTGACGCTGTATTGACACAAATGAAATAAAATCACCCGCCGAGAATTTGTGCTTAAACTCTCGACGGGTTCTTTTTGTCAATATTTAATGATACGTTTTGATTCAGCATTTGCTTAAAAATACTGCCCAAGCAGCATCAGGTGACACTGCATAAGCTCGCCGCACTGCGGGCAGTTTATTTTTTGAAACATCATCGGTATCGGCGGGAGCGCATGCACAGGATATGCAACAAAACCGTCACCGCTCTCGGAAAAATGCCGAAGCACTCGCTCCACCTTATGACCGCAATAACGGCAGCTCCAACTGTCGTTGTAAACCACATGATGATAGCGGTTGTTCCATCTGAGACACAGCACGGGAAACCACTGATGCACCTTGAATTTTTCATTATGTATTATGCTGAGATACAGCTCGACCTCGCGGACGCTGCTTATCACATCTATATGCGGCATGAGGTACTTGCGCTCTATGCCCATCTGCGCCAAAAGCTGACGGTCATTCACCAGTGCCTCCATGCTGTTCGGGTCGATGATGTGCGTCTCTGCGCCGTCAATTTTAAGGCACTCAAGGCGGTATTTTTTCAGCAGAAAACCAATTTCGTTCATCAATGTAAATTCCTCCGGGGGTCAACTTAATCGTCAATTATTCTGCCCTTTTCCACGTTGGGCAATATAAAATTATTCAGCGCATAATCCCACACCACCTGCGAGCCTTCGCTGGTGCGCTCGTTGCGCTTCATTATCTGGTGCAGGTGAACTCCGTGCTCCACCCATGCCCGCCCGTCGGTGGCATTGTTGAGCATAGTGGGTTGAACATTGTCCATCGTGTGGGCGAATTTCGCCTCGGGAGTTTCGCGCGCCTCAAATTCCTCCCATATCTCACGCAGCTTTATCCCTTGATCCTCGGGCAGGAGGGAGAATATCCTGTCGGCGGCAGACTGCTCGCGCTCGCGCTTGTCGAGTGCGGCAGTCTCGTCGTAGGCATAGGTGTCGCCCGCGTCGATTTCCACAATGTCGTGGAGCAGCACCATAGTCACGGTTCGCAGGACATCTATCGGCTCGTTGGAATACTCGCTGAGCAGGATCGTCATCATCGCCAAGTGCCACGCATGCTCCGAGTCGTTTTCCTTGCGGTCACCGCTGGAGACATAGGTCTGCCGCTCGATGAACTTTTCCTTGTCTATCTCGCGGATAAAATCAAACTGCTGTTCGATCCTCGACATGCAGAATTCCTCCCAATAATCTCAATGCCAAAACTTGTAATATCGCTTAGTTATATTACAGTTTGGAATTCTTCGTTGTGTGAATTACTCAATAAACAAACCCGCCGACCGTGGCAAATCCGAACTTCTCGTAAAAATCGTGGAGCGACGGCAGGCACATCAGATAAATGTCGCGCCCCTCAGTCTTGTCAAGCAGAGCGTTGACTACACGGCGAGTATACCCCTTGCCGCGGTGATTGGGAGCTGACGCGCACATAACCAGCACAGCGGTATTGTCCGAGAGGTGCATTGCGCCGCAGGAGGCGGGCATTCCGTCCACTCTGACGATTGCCGAGAGAGCGGTCTTTGCCTTCTTGCGGTAGATCATGTCTCCGTAAAACGCATCAAACGGCGGCACCTCGAAGCCTGTTCCCGCGCACTCCTCCATAACGGTGTAGAGGTCGGAGATTTCGGGATTTATCTCCACATCGCTCGTGATTTCGTTTATCCTCCGCTCGGCAAGGCGCATTACCAGACCCGTGGAGGCTTCTCCCTCACGCACAGGGCGGAGCGCACCCATATCGCCCACCATCGACTGCACAAAGCAGTCCATTTCCTCGGTGTCGTATGCACCCTTGGCGCAGACAGTCATAGCGGTATCCAGCTTCAGCACAACGGCTGTAATTGCGCCGCCCTCGTCGTACTGCGCCCAAAACAGCGCAAACGGCTTGTCGATTCCATAGGCATTCAACGCCGCCAATATCCTGCATCCGAACGGGTCGCCCGCACAATATGCCTTTACAGCCTCAAGACTGTCGTTTTCAATCAATTTGATCATAATAAAATCACACCTTTATTCAGATTATAAAAAATTCTTCTCTAAATACACCGCAATGCCGTCGCTGTCGTTGTCACCTGTAACTTCGTCCGCGACCTGCTTGACCTGCTCTATCGCATTTCCCATCGCAACGCCCCTGCCGCAGTATTTTAGCATCTCGATGTCAACATAGTCGTCGCCGAACGCGATAATTTCATCAGCCGTAATGCCCAAAGCCGCTTCTATCGGGGGAATAGCTTTCTCTTTGGAGGCGCCCGCCTTGGAGAATTTAAACCAGTCGCAGTCGGAGAACGGGATGTACTCGCAGTCCTCGACCTTCGCGGCGACTGCACAAGCGAAATTTACATCCGTACTCTGTATGCACACCTTGAAGGAACGCTCGCGGAAATTTGAGTAATCGGTGTGTATGGTGTTGCGCCAATCGGGGAACTGCTCGCTCATATCGGTCTTGAAATTTTCAAATGATTTGTCAGGCGTATCCACCGTGACCTCGCGCCCCGCGTCAAGACCCGCCTGCACCAGCGCGGCAGTCTCCTCCTCGGAGAACATGCATGTGAAAATTATCTCGCCGCGACAGCGCACCAGCCCGCCGCTGTTGGATATGACAATATCGGGATCGACCGCGTTGATATATCTCTCGGCGAGCACCTCACTGCGCGCGGTCGCAACTCCCACAAGCATCCCCTTGCGACGGCACTGCGCCAGCACATCGAGGGTATACTCGGAAATATTCTTCCTGCTGTCCAGCAGTGTGCCGTCCAGATCCAGCAAAATCAATTTATACATTCTCATTCCCCCTGACATTCCTAAAATACACTAAAAGGGCGACTGCGAGAGCCGCCCCTCTCAATTGAAGGTTTTAATGGGTTATTGTGTATCGTCCACTCGAAAAATCTCCGATTTTTCATTGTTGGTTTTTTTATTATGCGAAGCTGCGCTTCTTGTGATTCTTTCTGTTTTTGGTTCGTCTTTCACTTTAGTTTTGTGGTGGCTCTGCCCCCACTCCCCCGCAAGGGCGCTGCCCTTGACCTGCCAAGAGGGCCAGCCCCCTTGGATTCCCATTATAGGTCTGTCTACTTTAGTGTGTCTCTTATTTATTCATTGCTGCCTTTTCTGCCAGCGCATATGTCAATTCACACACGGCATTCAAATCGCTCTCGGAAATCACACCGCAGGGCGAATGCAGATAACGGCAAGGCAGTGAGATCGCCGCTGTACGCACACCGCCACGGCTATTGTGTATCGAACCCGAATCATTACCGCCCGCAA
>JBGUUF010000230.1:0-3852 GCA_045133435.1 Acutalibacteraceae bacterium | reverse complement strand
AAAGGCGTGATTTATCCACTGCTGGAGAAAATTATCGACATTGCGGAAAGCTCACTCAGCGTATAATAAAATTGCTGCGGTCTTTGACTGCGGCAATTTTTTATGCGCGGCACACGCAGGCTCTTTTATTTCCGCACCTTTTGATGTATAATTATCTTATCGCAATCATCACGGAAAGGCCGAGGGTATTATGTCACAAATCACCAAATCAAAAACTGCGGCGATCATCGCCGAATACAATCCCTTTCACAACGGGCACGCATTCCACATTTCCCGTGCCAAGGAAGTCACCGGCGCGGAGAATGTCGTTGTAATAATGAGCGGAAACTTCGTTCAGCGCGGCGATTGCGCCATTGTCGATAAATTCAGCCGCACTCGCATGGCGCTGGCGGGTGGAGCGGACTTGGTGCTGGAGCTGCCTCTCCCCTTTGCCTGCGCAGGCGCAGAAAAATTCGCATTTGGCGGCGTGACTATTGCCGACGCGCTGGGCGGTGTGGACTGCCTAGCATTCGGCATGGAGTGCGGCGACACGCGGCACCTCATCAATGCGGCAAATGCTGTTGACGACGAGCGGCTGAGATCCGCGCTGGACAAGCACCTCTCGGAGGGCAAATTATTTGCCGCCGCACGCACTGAAGCCGTTCGTGAGCTTTACGGCGACGACGCGGCGGAGATACTCTGCTCGCCCAACAACACCCTCGCGGTGGAATACATCCGCGCGCTCAAGCGGCTGAATTCCGACATCATCCCCGTGGGCATAAGCCGCGAGGGGGCGGAGCACAATTCCGTCGAAACATCGGGCAGATTCGCCTCCGCCACCGCGATACGCCGCATGCTGATTAACGGCGAGAACGACAGCTTGGCTAAATTCATGCCCGACACCTCGGTTGAAATTCTGCACCGATGCGCGGCAAACGGCACTGCTCCCGCCGACCTCAAGACCTGCGAACGTGCGATTCTGGCGCGGCTGAGGGGCATGACACGCGAACAGCTTGCCCGCCTGCCCGATATTTCCGAAGGGCTTGAAAACCGTATCTACGACTGTGCGCGCACTGCTTCATCTCTCGCCGAACTGTACGATTCCATTAAATCCAAGCGGTACAGCCACGCGCGAATACGCCGCATAATTCTGTCTGCGTTCATAGGAATACGCGAGACACACACGCAGAGCGTTCCCTACATCCGCATTCTTGGCATGAACGGGCAAGGGCGTGAACTGCTCTCGCGCGCAAAACCCTCCCTGCCGCTCATCTCATCCTACAAGCACGTTCAGAAGCTGCCGCAGGAAGCTCGCAGCATCTATATGCTTGAGTGCTATGCCGACGACATGTGGGCGCTGATGACACCAAAAATTCAGCCATGCGGCTCGGATATGAGTGAAAAATTGATCGTGATATAAAAAATCGGACGGTATTTTGCATTGATACCGTCCGATTTGTCTTATGAATGATTTATTGCGCGTCGTCAATGATCTCGCTGTAGCAGAGGTTCATCACTTCATCGCACACCGCGAATACCGTGTTGTCATTTCTGACGGCACTCGCGCCCGAGGTTATAACAATGACACCGCTCTTGTCGGTCAGGTCAAATGCCATAAGCGAGTGTATGCCGTAAGCCTCGCCGTTGTGATAATACATCGTGCGATCACCCACCAGCTTTTCTTTCTGACGAATGGCTATGCATTGGGTGAAGCTATTTGTATCGAGCTGCTTCGAGAGCATTTCGTTGACGGATTTTTCCGAAAGATACTGCTGTCCATTGTAGGTTCCGCCGTTTATCAGGATGGTAGTCAGAGAAGCGAGGTCCTCCGCACTTATCAGCAACCCACCCGCTCCCAGATGGAACGTCTCGCCCGGACCGCCCCACGGCTGTGAACGGGTGAGATACTTGTTGTCCTTGGCGAGCGACGAGCCGTTGTAGCAATTGGCGACCAGCGACTTGTCCGACAGATATTTTGCATCAAACGACGCATCAAGTCCCATCGGAGCGAAAAATTTGTCGCGGGCATACTCCGCAAGCGTCTGATTGGATATTTTTTCAATCACCGCGCCGGCTATGCCCATGCCGAAATTGGAATAGAGAAATTTCGAGCCGGGTTTTGAATTGTAGTGCTCCTTTTTGGCGAGCTGTGTGCGAATATCGCCCTCAAACACGGGATTTCCGTCCTTCATGCCCGCCGTGTGAGTGAGCAGCATGCGCTGTGTTATCGCGACATTTTTATAACTCGGATTGCGCACCGTAAAACCCATTATCTTGGACAGATCCTTGTCCAGATCAAGTACGCCGTCCTCCACCTGACGCATCGACATCATGCCGGTAAACACCTTGGTGACCGAGGCTATGCGGAATTTTGTATTCTCGACGACCTTCGTTTTCGTGCTCTTGTCGGCGTATCCGTATTCAAAATGATATGCCACCTGACCGTTCTGAATCACAGCGACCGACGCACCCACCGTATTGCGTTTTTTGAATATCGCACTAAGGCCGTCGCCCACGTCGGTGCCGCTCATGTCGATGGGCGCGCCTGAAACGTATTCGGGCAGCAGGTTGATAGTGATGGTCTTTTCAAACACCTCGCCGCAGCTTTTGACTATCCAGCCGTTTTTGCCGCTCTGATATTCCACCTGATAACGCTCGCTGCTCTCGGATATGTATTTAACCTCAGCACCTTTTGCAAGCTGTGACACCTGTTTTGAGGAAGTATTGTCCTCTGCGCGCACACGCACAGCTTCGGTGATCCTGACGTATTTCACCACTTCGGTTCTTTGCGTGGGTTTCGCCGTCTGAGTAGTCTGCGTCACATCAGACGACACATCATCCGATGGCACCTCAGACTGCGACACATAATTTTGCGATTCATCGGATTGTGCAGGCGTATTGTATGTAAGCTGGTCTGTGTCATTATGCCACATAGTAACGACGGCGACTGCTGAAATTATCAACAGCACGGCGATCATCACTGCAGAGACGATCTGCATTTTCGTTAATTTTTTTATCATAAATATCATTCCACCACATCTTCGATATATTTGAAGCCATAACAATATAATAGCATTTACGGCATAACAATGCAACAGTTTTTATCCAAATAAAAGCACAGGAACGAAATCTTATTGCTAAGACCTCGTTCCTGCAAGAGTTGATTATGTGATCAGATAGAAATAGGTGTAACAATTGAGGGGTCAACGTTGATCTTGGGAAGCTGCTTTACCACTTTCTTGTTTGCATCTATCTGCTGCTCTGCAGCCTGCTGAGACTGCGATGACTGATTATTGGACAGGATGTTTTCTTCATCAAGTTCGTCATCCGGGAACTTGTCTCTGATCTGCAGCATTTCCATGTAGCACTGTTTGAATACATTGACTGCCTGCGGGTCAAACTGACGACCGCTTTGTGATGTAATTTCCTCGTAAACCTTCTGAGCCGGCCACGCGTCCTTATATGAACGGCGGCTGAGCAGTGCGTCGAAAACGTCGCATACCGAGACATATCTGGCAAACTTGTCGATGTCCTCGCCTGTAACGCCGAGATAACCTGTGCCGTCCCAACGCTCGTGGTGATGCAAAATGATATGTCTTGCCATCTCCATAACGTCGCCGGGGGCGTTGCCGATAATATCTCGTCCGAAAATTACATGCTTCTTCATCACGCCGAATTCTTCAGCGGTGAGTCTGCCCGGCTTTTCGATGATCTCCTTAGGTATCATCAGCTTGCCGATGTCGTGAAGCATCGCGGCGATACGGAATGTCTCAAGCTGTTCTTCGCTTTCACACACATACTTTCCCATGATCTTTGCGTATTCCGAAACGCGGCGGATGTGCTGACCCGTCTCCTGAGAGGACGATTCGGAAA
>JBGUUF010000229.1:0-1823 GCA_045133435.1 Acutalibacteraceae bacterium | reverse complement strand
CGGTGAAATCCCGCGCGGATATGCGTTTGTCCATGTCGCCGATGACATTTCCGCATCAATTGGCGCGCGTAATGCTGTGCGAGCAGATATACCGCGCATTCTCGATAAATGCAGACACCAAATATCATAAGTAAAGTTCACAATGCATGATTGTTTGTAATTACAACTTGTCTCAAATTTGATAATCTATCTTTATAAAAATACAACCCCCAACTGAAATTTCTGTAGTCATACATTTCAGTTGGGGGTTATACATTATAGTTAAATTACAGACCCTTGGGGTTGTTTTTGATGAAGTTCCAGCCGTCGCGGCACATGTCCTCCATATTGAGCTTGGCTTCCCAGCCGAGAAGTTCCTTTGCCTTTTTGCAGTCGGCGAAGCATTCCGCAATGTCACCTGCGCGGCGCGGCTTGATCTCATAGGGGATCTTAACTCCGCTGCCTGCCTCGAAGGCTGCAACTACCTGAAGAACGCTGGTGCCCTTGCCTGTGCCGAGGTTTACCGCCTCAGAACCCTTGTGTTCGAGCGCGTATTTGAGTGCGCAGAGATGACCCTCAGCGAGGTCCATTACATGAATGTAGTCGCGCACACCCGTGCCGTCAACAGTGGGATAGTCGTTGCCGAATACGCCCAGTTTCTCCAGACGACCTACGCCGACGCTTGCGATGTAGGGGAAGAGGTTGTTGGGAATATCGTTGGGGCTTTCGCCGATAAGTCCCGAGGGATGGGCGCCGATGGGATTGAAATATCTGAGCAGCATGACGCTCCAGTCGGGGTCGGATACGCACAGGTCGCACAAGATCTGCTCGATAAAGAGCTTTGTGGAGCCGTAGGGATTTGTGGTGGAAAGCGGCATCGTCTCGATGAAGGGCGGGACGTTGTTCATGCCGTAGACTGTAGCGGAAGATGAGAAAACGATGGTTTTGCAGCCGTGATTTCTCATAACCTCGAAGAGCACGATGCTTCCCGTGATGTTGTTGTGATAATATTCGAGCGGCTTCTGCACGGATTCGCCCACGGCCTTGAGACCTGCGAAGTGGATGACCGCTTCGATCTCGTTTTCTTCAAATACAAGGTTCATCGCGTCGCGGTCGAGGATGTCTGCCTGATAGAACTTGAAATCCTTGCCGGTTATCTTTCTTATGCGGCTGAGTGCCTCCGGCTTGGAATTGGAAAAATTGTCAACTATTACGATGTCATAACCCGCTTCAAGCATGACTACGCATGTATGAGAGCCGATAAAACCCGCACCGCCTGTTACTAAAATCGACATAATTAAATCAGTCCTTTTTTGTTTATTTGTAATAATAAATTATTTTGCCTCTGATCTGCTTTTTTTATTCGCCCTGCGGGAGGAATAAATCCTGATTATCGCCCACGCCGCAAGCATCCACAGCAGTATGCCCGCGCTGTCTATCATCCAGTCGGTGAACTGCCCTGAACGTCCCGGAACGAAAAGCTGATGAATTTCGTCGGTGGCGGCATAAGCCGATGCGACGGCGAAAGCGCTTGTCCAAATGCTGCGGAAACTGCCGAATCCGCGATACAGCGCATTGAGCACCAGAAGTCCGAGCAGTCCGAATTCCGTCATGTGGGCGGCTTTGCGTATGCAGAACGACATGACCTTAATAGACTCTGCGCTGGGAGAATACCCGAAGAGACTGTACAGCGCGGTCAATATTTTCCCGCTCAGACCCGAGGACTCGTTGCCGTCCTGCGCTGAAAAGGAAAATATCACAACGGCCCACGCGACTGCCGCCAGCGCAGATAAAACAAAGCCTTTGCTGAATTTAAGCCGCATGCGCTGTCCCTCCTTCTGTGT
>JBGUUF010000228.1:0-1444 GCA_045133435.1 Acutalibacteraceae bacterium | reverse complement strand
CCCTCCTTGTTCTCCTTGCGAAGTTGGAGGTTCGCCCACGGTCTGTGACCTGTGTTCGGGTCGCGCAGACCGACCGGCTTCATAGGACCGTATCTTATCGCATCCTTGCCGCGTGAAGCGAGAATTTCGATGGGCATGCATCCCTCGTAGACCTTAACGCCATCGCGCTCGAATTCGTGCAACGGTGCTCGCTCAGCGTTGACAAGCTCCTGCTGAAATGCCTCGTACTGTTCCTTGTTCATGGGGCAGTTGATGTAGTCGTCATCACCGCCGCGGTCGTATCTCGATGCCGCAAATGCACAGCTCATGTCTATGCTCTCGGCGGTAACTATCGGTGCCGCCGCGTCATGGAAATTCAAAAATTCGTTGCCGCAAAGCTCGCCTATCGCCTTGGAAAGCGGCTCGCTCGTGAGCGGTCCCGATGCAATGATAACCACATCGTCCTCGGGGATTTCCGTGACCTCGCGCTCGATAACCTCGATATTAGGATGATTGCGGATGGCGGCTGTCACCTTGGCGGCGAAAATATTTCTGTCCACCGCCAGCGCACCGCCTGCGGGAACGGCACATTCATCCGCAATTTTCAGCAGGAGTGAACCAAGACGGCGCATTTCTTCTTTCATTAAACCCGCCGCCGAGTCAACTCTCGCCGCTTTAAGGGAATTTGAGCAAATCAGCTCCGCGAAGTCGGGATTTTTGTGTGCGGGAGTGAATTTGGTCGGCTTCATTTCATAAATCCTGACATGAACACCTCTCTCCGCGCACTGCCACGCTGCCTCGCAGCCTGCAAGTCCCGCGCCTATTATTGTCACACTCATTGCGGCTGTCCCTCATTCTCCTCGATATTTCGGCTGTAGCCGCACTCCTTGTCGGCGCAGTACAGTTTGTTGATTTTCTTTGTCTGCTTTTTGTAGAGAATCTTGCCGCACTGCGGGCATCTCTCGCGCGTAGGCTCATCCCATGATACAAAATCGCAATCGGGATACTTGCTGCATCCGTAAAACACCTTGCCGCGCTTGGATTTCTTGATAACCACCTTCGCGCCGCATTTCGGGCAGTCTGCGTCAATTTCCTGCACGATTTTCTTGATATTACGGCACTCGGGAAATCCCGGGCATGCAATAAATTTGCCGTAACGACCTGTTTTAATGACCATTTTACGACCGCATTTCTCACAGACAATGTCGGTTTCTTCGTCGGGAATCTTCATGTCGATTCCCTCCATTGCCTTCTTGACATCCGCCAGATTTTTCTCGAAATCACCGTAGAAATCGCCCAGTGTGTCAATCCACTCTTTCGCACCGTCGGCGATATTATCGAGATTTTTCTCCATATTTGCGGTGAATTTTAAGTTAACGAACTTTGAGAAACGCTCCTTGAGCAGCTTGTTGACGATTTCGCCAAGTTCCGTAGGCTTGAGTGCCTTACCGTCACGCACTACATA
>JBGUUF010000227.1:0-1118 GCA_045133435.1 Acutalibacteraceae bacterium | reverse complement strand
CACGGGCGGTGACAAGTCGAATTCCTTCAATATCTCCACCACAGCCGCAATGGTCATCGCCGCGGCAGGTGTGCCTGTCGCAAAGCACGGCAACAGAGCGGCATCCAGCAAGAGCGGTGCGGCAGATGTGCTGGAAGCTTTGGGTGTGAATATCACCGTTGAACCTGCTAAAATGGAGGAGGTTCTCAATAAGGAGGACATCTGCTTCCTCTTTGCACAGAAGTATCACAGCGCGATGAAATATGTCGCGCCGGTACGCAAGGAAATGGGCATACGCACGCTATTTAACATTCTCGGTCCGATAGCAAACCCCGCCAATCCGACAATGCAGCTTCTCGGCGTTTATTCCAGAGATTTGGTTGAGCCTATGGCGCATGTGCTTCAGAAAATCGGCGTGTAGAATGGATTGGTTGTGTTCGGCGAGGATGTAATGGATGAGATAACCACCAGTGCGCCGACCTATGTGTGTGAAGTCAGAGAAAGCGGCTTTAAGACTTACGAGATAAAGCCGGAGGATTTCGGCTTTGAGAGATGCCATAAGGACGACTTGCAGGGCGGCACTCCGCAGGAAAATGCTGAAATCACCCGCGCTATTCTTTCGGGTGAGGAACGCGGAGCAAAGCGCGACACCGTGCTGATGAATGCCGGCGCGGGAATATATGTCGCACGTCCCGAGCTGGGATTTGACGGTGCGATCAAGCTCGCCGCCGAGATTATCGACAGCGGCAAGGCGCTCGAAAAATTAAACGCATTTGTCGCCATGACGAACGAATAATTTTGTGGAGGAAACAGGATGATTTTGGATGAGATCGCCGCAAAGACTAGAGTTCGCGTGGCAGAATTAAAGCAGGTCAGACCGCTCGCCGAGGTCAAGGCTCAGGCGGCTGCTCTCGACCCCAACACAGGATTTCAATTTGAAAAAGCACTTCGCACCGACGACGTTGCGTTTATATGTGAGGTCAAAAAGGCATCGCCCTCCAAGGGAATAATCGCAGAGGATTTTCCTTATTTGGAAATCGCCAAGGATTACGAGGCGGCGGGGGCGAGCGCAATATCTGTGCTGACTGAGCCGTATTATTTCAAGGGCAGTGACAAATATCTGACCGAGATTGCAAACG
>JBGUUF010000226.1:0-1670 GCA_045133435.1 Acutalibacteraceae bacterium | reverse complement strand
GCGGATAAGATCGACCTGACGCAGTACACCAACTGCAAACAGCCGCCTCTGCTGATGCAGTGGGATTCGCGCTGGGGATATATGAGCTACAACGACAGCGTCATGGGTTTGAACGGCAGTGTGCCGACCTGCCTTTCGATGACAGCTATCTATAAATTGCAGGATGTTTCCATGTCGCCCGTTTACATGGCAGATATGGCGGTGCAGAACGGATGGGCGTCCAAGCCCGAAAAGCTGCTGACCGAGGGCGCGCGCAGTATTGGTCTTAATGTAGCTCAGCTTCCCGTGAGCGAAGGCAAGTTGAGCAGTTCGATACAGTCGGGCTCGACGGTGATATGCCTGACCGACGGCAAGCTGCTGAGTACGGCGGTGGTTATTTATGCTATGGACGAGAACGGCGGCTATAAGATAAACGACCCCATGAGCAAAGAAAAGTCGGGCAAAACATACACATATTCGGAAATAAACAAAAATATCAGAAAAATGTGGGAATATAGCACACAGACATAATATTTCATAAATTTGTTTAGATATTTTCTTTACATTTGGGCAAAAATTATGTATAATAGATAATATATTATCGTACTTACGGAGGCTTATTATGAATGATCAGATAAAAGGATACGGCGGTCGTCCTGTAATATGCGGCAGTCTCAAGGATTACGTCCCCGTTGATTGCAAAATAAAGAGCGGTGTTTTTTCCCGCATAGAAATAAAGAGCCACATGGAAAAATACGGTGTGGATCTCTCCTGCTGTCAGGGAACTCATCCAAGCAATTACGAGAATTTCTGTGACTACCTTTCGCGCAGCTACAACGACAGAGCGCGTCCTGCGGACAATACCCCCGACAGTCTGATAAGCCCGTGCGACGGCTGGCTCACGGCGCATTTTATCAACAGCTTTTCCATGATTCCCTGCGACGGATATATGTATTCTATAAGCAAACTGCTTGGCGACGCGGCAGTTGCCAGAGAATTCGCCGAGGGCATCGCTTTGTTTATTCGTCTTGACCAAGCCGACCCGCACAGATTTGTCTATATCGACAACGGTGTGATGTGCAGCAGCGGAGCTGTGAATGACAGCGAAAACCCCGAAAATATGGGACTTTACTGCCCGAGACACTTCTCACTGCTCAGTACGGAGAATTTTTATAAAATAGTGCAGGTGGAGATCTGCGGAAATTCCAAGGGAATCGAGCAGACCGACTTGGGCGAAAGCTTGACGTTCGTCCGAGGACAGGACAAGGGCAGATTCCTCTGCGACAATGCCGCTGTTATGCTGCTTTTCAAAAAGGGCGCGATGCAGCCCGACGACGAATTTATGGTGAATACGGGACTGGGCAAGGAAACAAGAGTTCGCAGAGGCGAGAGGATCGGCCGCGCCATATCCTATTGAGCGGTAAATCTTTAGATATTCTTAAGGTTTAAAATATTGAAATCTTCGCGGCTGTACGGTATAGTATTAACTGTACGGCGGCGGAGTTTTTTTGTTTAGTGAATAGTGTTGATGAAGCGGCAAAAGAAAAATTTTGATTTGAGTAATTATTAAATGTATTATATGATTAAATTTTTTACTATAAATGAGCATAAAAGCGGTGCATTCGTCAAAATGCACAAAAGTGAATTAAGCGACCATAGCCAAAAGGGTAGACTTCTCCCCACCATTTTTG
>JBGUUF010000225.1:0-4924 GCA_045133435.1 Acutalibacteraceae bacterium | reverse complement strand
CGCGTGTTTACGCCGTGGCCCGACATGGAGGAAAAAATGCGCGAGAACAATATCCCGCTCTATGGACTGGAGAGCGGTGACTCGCTCGCCGAATTTGATTTTGTCGGATTCACTCTCCAGTACGAGCTGAGCTATTCCAACATTCTCACCATGCTCGACCTGTCGGGAATTCCTTTCATGGCTGCCGACCGCGCCAATGACGACCCGCTGGTGGTTTTCGGCGGTCCCTGCGTCTGCAATCCCGAGCCGTTAGCCGATTTTGCCGACATCGTATCGCTTGGCGAGGGCGAAGAAGTCAGTGTGGAGCTTTTCGACCTTTACCGCGAGCACAAGAAGAACGGCTTCGACCGCAAAAAATTCCTGCGCGAGGCGGCGAAAATCGAGGGCATTTATATCCCGTCGCTGTACGATGTTGAATACAAAGAGGACGGCACTATCAAAGCATTTACCCCGCGCGACGGTGCGCCTGCAAGCATCCGTAAGAGAATAATTCAGGACATGAGCAAGGTCTATTATCCCGAGAGCTTCGTGGTGCCGATTATCGAGATCGTTCACGACCGCGCCGTTACCGAGATATTCCGCGGCTGTATTCGCGGCTGCCGATTCTGTCAGGCGGGCTACATATATCGCCCAAACCGCGAGAAGGATTTCAAGACCGTTGACTGCCAGAGCCGCAGCCTGTGCGACACCACCGGTTACGATGAAATTTCGCTTTCGTCGCTGAGTTCGAGTGACTACACAGAACTGCCCGAACTGCTCGACAACATGCTCAACTGGACCGAGCAGAGCAACATCAGCGTTGCCCTGCCGTCGCTGAGAATTGACGGATTTAGCAAGGAACTGACCGAAAAACTGCAAAAGGTTCGCCGCGGCGGTTTGACATTCGCGCCCGAGGCGGGAACTCAAAGATTGCGCAATACCATAAACAAAAACGTGACCGAGGAAGAGGTCATGAATACCTGCCGTACGGCATTTGAGGGCGGCTGGACGAGCGTTAAGCTGTATTTTATGATAGGTCTGCCCACCGAGACGCTGGAGGATGTCGAGGGCATCGGCGTGCTCTCGCAGAAAGTGGTGGATGAATTCTATCGCAATCCCAACAAACCCAAGGGCAAGGGTGTTAACGTCACCTCAAGCGCATCGACTTTCGTGCCGAAGCCGTTCACTCCTTTCCAGTGGGAGCCGCAGGACGACATCGACACCATCCACATGAAGCAGCAGCACCTCCGCGACAGCGTGAAGAGCCGCAAGATCACGCTGAATTGGCACGATGCCGACACCAGTTTCCTCGAGGCTGTGTTTGCACGCGGTGATCGCAGACTCGGCGCCGCCATGGTCAAGGCTTTTGAAAAAGGCTGTAAGTTTGACGGCTGGGATGAATTTTTCTCACTGCCCAAGTGGCTTGAGGTCTTTGAGGAATGCGGCATCGACCCTGCATTCTACGCCAACCGCCGCCGCGAGTACGACGAGATCCTCCCGTGGGATCATCTCGACTACGGCGTTACTAAGGAATTCCTCATCCGCGAGCACAAAAAGGCGCTCAATTCCGAGACGACTCCGAATTGCAGACAGCAGTGCGCGGGCTGCGGTGCGAACAAATTGACAGGAGGTGTGTGCAGTGTCTTTAAAAAGTGAAATGAAAAATGTTGTTGACATTCAAGGCACACTCTGTCTGCCAATAAGAATATTTTTTGAGAAAACCGGCTCGGCAAAATACATGTCGCACCTCGATTTGATGCGCTGTATGACCAGAACTATCCGCCGCGCAGGAGTGCAGATTTGGTATACAGAAGGCTTTAACCCACATCCGTTTATGACCTTTGCCATGCCTCTCTCGCTGGGAACGGCGGGTCTGTGCGAGACGATGGACGTCCGCTTGACCGACAGCATGAGTTTTGACGAGGTGAAAACCCGCCTGAACACTGTGCTTTGCGAGGGAATTAAGGTCACGAAGGTGGATTATCAGCACCTCAAGGCGACGGAAATTTATTCTGCGGAATACAAAATCACGCTGTCGGTTGACGGTATAAACGGTGAAGATTTGTGCGGCAGGCTGAACGAATATTTATCGCAGGATGAGATCATCGTGCAGAAGAAAAACAAGAAGAAGCAGATGGTTGACATCGACATCAAACCGCATGTGATGGCATTTTCGGTCGGGTCGCAGAATAGTGCTGCCGTGCTGAACATCAAGCTGCCGTCGGGCACAGGTCTGAATATCAACCCGAATATAATTCTGAAGGGCTTTTCGGAGAAGCTTGGCGTAGATTATGAGGTTTGCGACATAGTGCGCGAGAGAATTCTCACCGAGGGTGGAGAGGCTTTCGAATGATTACAGGAAGTACGGAAAAATTCACGGGCAAGGCGGACGTGTATTCAGCCGCCCGCCCCGGATACCCGAAAGAATTCGTCGATTATCTTTGCGAAAATGTCGGGATAAATTCGGCTTCCACTGTGGCTGACATCGGCTCGGGCACGGGAAAATTTTCGGTGGAACTGTTGAAAATCGGTGCGGAAACCTACTGCGTTGAGCCGAATGACGATATGCGGCGCATTGCCGAGCGGGATTTTGCGGAATATCCGAATTTTCATTCGGTAAAAGGCACTTGCGAAGACACAGTTCTTGAAGAGAACTCGCTGGATTTCATCACGGTGGCACAGGCATTTCACTGGTTCGATGCGGATAAATTTAAGGTAGAATGCCGCCGAATTCTGAAACCTGACGGCTGTGTGATTTTGGTGTGGAACACCCGCACTGAATGTGAATTCAACAGCGCAAATCACGCGATTTTCGCAAAATATTGCCCCGAATTCAGAGGATTCAGCAGTGAAAAACGCGACAGCGCGGGTGTGGAGTATTTCTTCGACGGAAAATTCACCAAGGTCAAATTCTCCAACCCATATGTTCTCAATAAGGCTGCGTTTATCGCAAGGTGCAAGTCCGGCTCGTACTCTCTGCCCGAGAATCATCCGAATTACAGCGAATATATAAAGGTGCTGGGAGATTTGTTTGATAAATACGCATCGGACGGGACGATTGAGATTCCGAGCGAGACGGTGGCGTATATCGGTAAAATTTAAAAAATTAAACTGCTGTATCAAGGCGCGTGAATGCGATTGATACAGCAGTTTTTTGCCTATTGACAATTTGTATTATTATTCCACCGATTTAAGCGACTCTGCAAGCGGGATTTTTTTCAGTTTGGGATAGGTACATATCATCACAAGAATTGAAAATGTGCAGGTCAGCAGAATTGCAAGCAGATAGCTTAGCGGCTTAATTGAGTAGCCGAACATTACCTCGGGCTGCTCGATCTGCGAAATTATAAATCGGTGCATGACGATTCCGCCAAACATTCCCGGCAGTGCGCCAAGCAGGGTCAGTATGAAATTCTCACGGTAAACGTAAAGCGCGGTTTCTTTGTTTTTGAAGCCCAGAACCTTGATCGTAGCGATTTCGCGCATACGCTCGGATATATTCACATTGGTGAGATTGTAAAGCACCACAAACGCCAGTGCTGCCGCGCACAGTATTATAAGCATCACGATTTGGTTGAGGCTGGTGAACTGTGTGGAATAGGTGGCGGCGATGCTGTCAATAGCCATGAGCGAGGTGATTTCGGGCAGTGAGCTGAGTTCCTCAGTAAGCTCGTTGTATTGCACATCGGAAGCTGAATCATTTACCTTGACAAACACCGATGACAGCTCTGCAGGATATACAAATGCTTCGGTATACGCTTCCTGTGTCATATAGGCGTAATGTAAAACGTAATTTTCAGTGATGCCGGATATTTCAATATACTTGGTCATGCCGTCGCAGGTGATGTCAATGCTGTCACCTACCGAAAGCCCAAGCGTATTGGCGAGCTTTTGCGTTATAATTATTCCACTGCTGTCTAGCTCAAGCCGCTCTCCGGTAATACGGTTGCGAAGTGTGACAAATTTGTAGAATTCCTGTGGATCTTCGGTGACATACAGTGAAACACTCTCGTCAGAGGTTCGGGGGTTTTTGTGATTTTGCGCCATAGTATTTTTACACCCAACCCGAATGAAGCCGTCAGTAATGTCGCTGTTTGAAATTATACCGTAAGCCTCAGAATCCTCGCTGTCCGCGGTGAAGGTTATGTTGAATTTGAATATTTCGCCGTATTGATTACCTACGATCGAATTGATCGTGTCGCTCATACCGAGACCGCAAAGCAGCAGCGAGGTACAGCCGAATATTCCGATAACCGTCATATAAAGACGTTTTTTGTATCGAAAAATATTGCGCATGGTTACCTTTTGCGAGAAGCTGAGCATATTCCACAGCGGCTTTATCCGTTCAAGCAGAATTTTTTTGCCGTATTTCGGAGCTTTCGGGCGCATAAGTGACGATGGTACGCTGACCAACTCACGGCGGCAAGTGAGATAGGCGGTAATTCCCATTGCCCCCATCCCGAAAACGAGCGAAAATATCAATATTGAAGGGTGGAATGTGTGGATCATCACTTGCGGCTGACTATACATGGACGACCACGCACTGTAAACTGCCGTGGGAAACAACCCTGTGCCTGCGACAAATCCGATAATACAGCCGATAAGTCCGGCGCAGAGTACATAGATGATGTATTTGAGCGAGATGGCGGTATTGCTGTAGCCCAATGCCTTGTAAACGCCGATAATACTGCGCTGTTCGTCGATCATCCTGTTCATGGTGGTCATGCATACAAGAATCGCCACGAAAATGAAAATTATCGGAAGCAGCTCTGACATGGCATTCATGCTGTCGAGTGTGCTGCTGTAGCTGACATAGCCGTAGTTCGTATTGCGGTCTAATACATACCATGCTTCGGTTTCGATCTGCTCGATTTTCCTTTCCATGCTTTTCAGTTGGATCTCGGCTTCTTGCAGCAGTTTAAGACCCTCAGCCTTTTGCTTTTCA
>JBGUUF010000224.1:0-1293 GCA_045133435.1 Acutalibacteraceae bacterium | reverse complement strand
CTCAAGAATGTCGTGACCGTCTATCGACACTGTGCCCGAGGTGGAGGAAAGATAGCCGGTGAGTATGTTCATCGTGGTTGTCTTTCCCGCGCCGTTAGGACCGAGAAATCCCACAACTTCGCCTTTTTTTACCGAAAAGCTGACATTATCCAGTGCCGAAATACTTCCGTACTTTTTGGTCAGATTTTTTACTTTAATCATCTGCATAACCGTCCTTATCTGAGCAATGCGTTAATCTATCTTATTACCGATACATTAAAATTATCATACTAATTCAGCATATCACCGCAAATTGATAAATATGTGACCAGACTATAAACATTCATGTAATAATCACAGCTCCGTCAGGTCAAAATCCGGCACATATTCCTCGCTTGCCGACGACAATTCCTGCATAAAGCCGCCTATTCCCAGCCTATCTGCGACGGCACACACCTTGTCGTACTCGCTACGGTTCAGGCGGCGTCCAAGCTCGCTGAATTCAGCAATATTTCCCGCGGGGGTGTACTGGCTCATTATGCTGACCAGCGTGCCCTTGGGCAGATTTTCGTCGATTGCACGGAGCGCCGCCACAGAATTGCGCACGTTGCGTGGCAGAACTAAATGCCGCACGATAACGCCGCGCTTCATTATGCCGTCCTCGATGACATTACCGCCGCTCAGCTCGCACATCAATTTTATCGCCACCATCGCAGTCTCGGGATAATTCCACGCATGCGCATATTTCGCGGCAACATCGGGCAAGGCAAATTTATAATCGGGCAGCCATATGTCGATATAATTCGCGAGCTGTCTAATCGTTTCAACGCGCTCGTAGCCTCCGCTGTTCCACACTGTCGGAATGCTCGGGCGATAGATATTTAGCGCGTCGATTATCGCGGGGATATACTGCGTGCCTGTGACAAAACTTATATTGTGCGCGCCCTGCCGCTCGAGGTCCTGCATGATTTCCGCGAGCTGTTCGGGAGTTACCGTGCGGCCGCGCAGGCTGGACGAAATCGCGTAATTTTGGCAGAATGCGCAGCCCAGCGTGCATCCGCTGAAAAATATCGTCCCCGAACCCGCCGTGCCGCTTATCACGGGTTCCTCCCACATATGCAGCGCCGCACGCGAGATAACGGGCGTTGTGCCACACCCGCAGAATCCTCCACCGCGCAGAACGCCCCTTTCCGCATTGCACAGTCTCGGGCAAAGATTGCATTTTTCCCCCACGACCAGACTTCCTTTCATCTGTAGTTCTTTATATAATACAACATAAAAAGGCAGGCTGCAATAATAAATTTTTGCCGCCTA
>JBGUUF010000223.1:0-1877 GCA_045133435.1 Acutalibacteraceae bacterium | reverse complement strand
AATCGCTCTTGCCAAATCCTCACAAGCCGTCTGAGAACCCGGACGGTAAATCAGCGCAAAAGCGTTGTAGCCCATCTTGCTCAGCTCCAGCGCATGCGGAAAGCTGTCGTGCATCGCGCCGACGTATGCGAAGCCGCCGCCTGCGTTACAGATGGCAAAGGGTTTGTTTTTCTCTCCCTTGAAGAAGAACAGTCCCGTGTTTCTCTTATCGGGGTCAGCCGCCTTTTCCGCTTCCGTGTAAATGTCATAGAAAACCGTATTGCCGTTCACCGCGCGGTTTTTCAGATAATTTGCAATTTCAACAGTCTTGTCAGGGTCGATATAATTATACCAAGTTAAGGACAAATCGCCGAGAGTTGAGCCGGAATAATAACCGCTGTTCACCGGAAAAATCAGCTTGCCGTAGTTGCCGAAAACCGCGTCATTCTGTACCTCGGATATTTTTGTATCCTTCGTAAAATATTCCTGATCAGTAGGAGCTGTGTTTTGTTTAGTGAAGAAATGCGGCAGGGCGTTATAGATGAACTCGCGCACGGCGTTGTGGTCGTGAACGCCGCCCTCTTTTTGATAGAATACGTAGTGATTCGGGGTAAAGATTTCGCGGCTAAGCATTTCGTTTGCCATATCAATTGACTGACTTCTGACCTGATCCTGTGTGCCGACGGCGTGATAGATGAAGTAACCTCGGCTGTCGAGGTCGTTGTCCTTCACCAACGATTCGATGAAGTCAACGTTATCCTTGATACGGAAGTTGCCGTAGGTGCCGTAGTACCAGCTTGAACCGCTCATCGGCAGGAAGTAGTGGATATAGTCATAATCATAGCAGAATTGCAGCCAAGTCGTGACCGAGCCGAGAGAGAAGCCGCCGAAAGCACGATGGTCGCGCGAGGCTTTCAGATCCTCGTCGGAGGTCGATTTTGCATAGGTATGGAACTGTCCCTCAACCGCCTGCATAAGGTGGTTTTCAAAATCGTTGTGGAACGCTCTCAGAGCATCCTCGGAACTGCCGAAATCCGTAGAGCTGTTCTCGTGATAGAAGGTTGCCGAAACAACAATCAGCGGCTCAATATCGCCGTTCGCTATCATATTGTCAAAAATGTTTTTGATGTTGGCATACTCAAAGTATTCGCCTGCGTGACCGCCCCAGCCGTGCATTAAATAGAGAATGTTGTACCGGGTGTCGGCGTCGGCTTCATCGTAGCCGTAGGGCAAATAGACAAACGCTTGCTTGGTGATGTCGCCGCCGTTACCGGCGTAGTCTTTAGATTGATATTTAATCTCCCGAACTGTACCGCCCTGCGCCGCCGCGCTTAAATAGGACGAGGGCACTTGATTTGTCATACCTGTTTGCTCAATAGCAGGGGGTTCTTCTGTATCGTTGCTTATCGGTTTTCCGACGGCATACGGCACGTCGTACTCCGCCAGATAGCGCTGTAACTCGGTCGCGTCGGTAATGTCAACACTTCCGTTTCCGTTGATGTCAGCGCATTTTAATCTTTCGTTTTGCAAACTGATTATATTTGCAATATGCTGTTGAATAACGGTTACATCGCCGATTGAAACAGAGCCGTCTCCGTCTGTATCGCCGAGCAAATCGGAATTTGATTTTTCCTTGGTGCCACTCGCTGCGTTTGTATGACAGCCGCAAAACGCGAGCATTGTCAAAAGACAGCAGAGAAAGCAGGAAACTGTTTGAATAATCCGGTTCATATTTTTCACTCCAATCAATAATTATATATTTACTACTTGCCTATGCTTCAATTATATGATAAAATAGAGGAAAAGTAAAATACCGATTGTTTATATAAATATAACTAATAATTATATTTGGGTGATAATATGATTGAGATTTATTTACTCGAACAGTTAGCGGCTTT
>JBGUUF010000222.1:0-2273 GCA_045133435.1 Acutalibacteraceae bacterium | reverse complement strand
TATCGTGGCATGTCCCACAGGTGCTCTCACCGAGAAGGATCAGACCGACGCTGTATTTGAGGCTATCGCTGACCCGAGCAAGCACGTTGTGGTTCACACCGCTCCGTCTATCCGCGTAACTTTGGGCGAATGCTTCGGAATGCCTATCGGTACAAATGTCGAGGGCAAGATGGTTGCAGCTCTGCGCCGTCTGGGCTTCGATAAGGTATTCGACACCGACTTCGGTGCTGACCTCACCATCATGGAAGAAGCCACCGAGTTCCTCAACCGTGTAAAGAACGGCGGCACACTGCCTTTGATCACATCATGTTCACCCGGATGGATCAAGTTCGCCGAGACATATTATCCCGAATTTATCCCGAATCTCTCGACCTGCAAGAGCCCGCAGCAGATGGAAGGCGCGGCAATCAAGACTTGGTACGCCGAGAAGAACGGCATCAATCCCGAGGATATAGTTGTCGTTTCCGTCATGCCCTGTACCGCAAAGAAATTCGAGGCGGGTCGTGACGACCAGAATGCAGCAGGTGTTCCCGATGTTGACATCGCTCTGACTACCCGCGAACTCGCTCGCATGATCGAGCGCGCAGGCATCAACTTTAATATACTGCCTGATGAACAGTTCGATTCTATCCTCGGCGAGTCCACCGGCGCGGCTGTAATATTTGGTTCTTCCGGCGGCGTTATGGAAGCTGCGCTTAGAACAGCAGCCGATGTGCTTTCGGGCGAGAATCTGGCAAACATCGAGTACCACGAGGTTAGAGGTATGGCAGATGTCAAGGAAGCCACCTATCGCATGGGCGGCATGGATGTCAAGGTCGCTGTCTGCTCCGGTCTTTCCAATGTTGCCAAGCTGCTCGACGCGATCAAGGCAGGGGAGAAGTCCTACCACTTCATCGAGATCATGTGCTGTCCCGGCGGCTGTATCAACGGCGGCGGTCAACCGCTCCAGCCGGCATCGGTACGCAACTTCGTTGATGTAAAGGGTCTGCGCAGCAAGGCTATTTACGAAGCTGATGTAAATAAGCCTGTCAGAAAGTCCCATCAGAACGCAGCCGTAAAGCTGGCTTATGACGAGTATTTCGGTGCTCCCGGCAGCCACAAGGCACACGAAGTTCTGCACACATCCTATGTAAAGCGCGAAAAGTATTAATTTTGGAAGCAAATTAATATAATATAAACAAATCCCGTTGATTAACGAAAAATCAACGGGATTTGTTTCATTCATTGTCATCATCAAAGGTTTCAGCGGAGTCGATTTGACTGCGTATTTCCTGCATCCCCATGTCAACATGGGTGATAATTTCTGCATATTCCTTGAGACGCTCGGCGATAAGCTCGGGATTTTTGATATTCTTTTTGTATCTGAGCTTGTGCTCGACGCTCGCCCAGAAATCCATAGCGATAGTGCGGAACTGCACCTCAACCTTTGTCCAGCGTTTCTGATTGGAGAGGAAAATCGGGATTTCGAGTATCACATGAAGACTGCGATAGCCGCTTTCCTTTGGATTCTGTATGTAATCCTTAATATTTATAACGCGGATGTCGTCCTGCTTTGTGAGATATTCAGCCATTTTGTAAATATCTTCGATAAACGAGCAAACCACGCGAATGCCCGCAATATCCGAAATACTCTGCTCGACTGCCCGTGCGCTCAAAGGAATATTCTTTCTCAGCGCTTTTTCATATATGCTTATGGGCGATTTGAGACGGGTCTTGATGGTTTCAATCGGGTTGCGGTCGTACTGCATGGAGAATTCGGCGTTTAATACATTAAGCTTGGTTTCCACTTCCATGATAGCGCAACGGTAATAATTCATAAGCTGCACGAACGGAAGCGACGAATTAAATGCCTTTATTATCTGTTCCTTGCTGATTTGGTTTATCGGAAGCATATCACTGTTGTCGGGAATTTCAGCTAAGCTTTCTGTTTTAGTTGGATTTTCGCTCATTATTGCAAGCCCCCTTAATTTTCTACATGTATATTTTAATCCGACAAACCTTGATTGTCAATAAGTTTTGGTCATCTTAACAAAAAGATACTCCCGACTTCGTTAAAATCGGGAGTACCTGGTTTTATTTACCTTCTGCTTTAGATGCCTTAGAATTGCTGCCAAATGCATCAGCCGTTTCTGTAATGGAAATAAATGCTGTTTTATCGTTTTCGAGCACAACGCGCTTCATCTTGGAGATCTGGAAGCGGTTGACAACAAAGTAGATAACGGTTTTATCTTGGTCGGAATAATAACCCTTGGCGGGAATCAGCGTAATTCCAC
>JBGUUF010000221.1:0-6762 GCA_045133435.1 Acutalibacteraceae bacterium | reverse complement strand
CAAGCATCTGCATACACGCCGCGTTTTGGGTGGAATATATGCCTTTCCAGAAATATTCGTCGTATTCCGCGCGAATCGGGAATGCCAGAATCGGCTCCTCAAAAGAAAATTGTGCATTGATTCCCGGCTTATTTCCCCTTGCATCCAGCTTTATCCATTTGCCATTTACGAACACAGCATTAAATCCGTGAACTGCGTACCCAAGTGAATCATCTTTCCCCATCGTTATATGCTGGAAGCAGAATCCTGTTGGTATTCCCTGCGAGCGCAGAAGTGCCGCCAGCAGATTCGCCTTTGCAAGGCAGATACCTGTCTTGTATTTCAGCACGTCCGAAGCCTTCACCGTGATAACCTGTGCATTGCAGTCGAAGGAATGGGGAATCTCGTCCCTGACAAATTCATAGGCAACTCTCGCCTTTTCAACATCGCTCATATCAGGCGAAAACAGCTCCGCCGCCTTCTGCTGAATATTTTCCGAATTGTAATCAACATATTTATCCGCCCGCAAGAATTTTTCAATATTCTCCACCATACATTTCTCCTCCTTTGAACTAAAATTATTCGTTTAAAAACTTCTCCGCTATTTCCACGGCAGATGCGACCATTTTCGGGCAGAACTCCGTAAAAAGATTATGTTCTCGGGCATACTCCTTGCCCTCTGCGGTAGCCAAATCACAGCCTAAAAGTTCCTTGCACATGTACGAGCCGTTTGCCTCGCTAAACGCTTCCAGAAACTTTACTGTTACATCATTAGTTTTTGCCTTGCTCTCGGTATCATTTATCTCGCACTGACCATATTTCAGCCCCAGTGCCATCAATGCTCCCGTGCAAGCTCCGCAAACCTCGCCTTTGCACATACCGCCCCCGAAACAGCCGCCCAATTTGAGTGCCTGATTTTCGGTTATGCCCAATTCCTCGGCAAATGCCGCCAGTACGGCTTGTGAACAATGATATTTCTGCGCGAACAATTCCTGCGCTTTCTCCATATGTGTCATTTTATTTTTCTCCTCCTTACAAATTAAAATTCACTTCATGCATACTCCCACAATCGTGATTTGGATAATAATTGATATACTTAAACTGCGCTCAATTTGCTGACCGCTTCATCTTTGGTGGATACGAAAAACACGTCCTGACCGTTGTTGCTCTCATAGATAAAATCCTTCAGCGGCTGGCTGGTGTATCTCGAATAATCGCCGAATATCGCCACCTTGATATTATAATTGACAAATTTTTGAAGTATCTCCCCCGCCAGTCCCGTGCTGAGGATGAAGAAATCTTCGGCGATCATCTTCTTGTCAATGGCGATCTTAGCCGTTCCCGCCTCGTACTTGACATTCATAATGATATCCAGTGCGGAGGGGGCGTCGGTTATCAATTTGCCTTCGCCCGAAACCACCGCTATAACACTGCCGTTCTCTGTAACTGTCTCTATATTCGTGTTCTTTCATCTCCTTTTATTTTACAATATTCATTGACATACCACAGCCTAAAAAATCATTGGGTCGCGATTCAAAGCCGAAGCTTTCATAGAATTTCTCTTTACCCTTTGCAGCAACTAAAATAAACATTATCTTGTCACCCTCACATGCTGCGTTCATCGTTTTTTCAATCAGATTTTTTACGATTCGCGTTCCGAGCCTTCGTCGCTGATATTCGGGATGCACAATAACATCCCCGATATACGCCGTGTAGCCGAAATCAAACAACACTCTGCCCATCGCGATTATTTTGTCTCCGTCACGCGCCACCGTCAAAAATGTGGTATGCTCCAAGCCTCTTTCCGCCTGTCCCTGCGTCAGGGGATTAAATCCCACCAGCCGCCGCAGTTCATTGTATTCCGCCGCACTCATTTCATCAGAAAATACAATATTATTCATAATCTATCCCTCACTTTAAGTTGTCAATATTTTAATTAATACGACCTCACCTGAATGCCCCATTTGCCGTCTTTAAAAGTGACTATCCACACATTGTCGTGTCGGCTCATCATATTACCTGACACGTCCTCGCGGTAATAGCTGTACAGAAAATGCACCTTGTTCTCACAAACCAAAATCGGTTTGCGGCGGGTTACAACGGTTCTTTTAAATCCCATTTGCTTTAAACTGCCGAAAAAGTCTTTGGTCAGTTGTCCCGCCTTTTCCCAGCATATCACTTCACTGCCGCTTAACAGATAATGCGGGAAATGACAGCATGCATCCATCCCATCTGTATCTTCATCTTCAAATGCGGCAGAAAATCTATCCAAGCAAGCAAATGCTTCTTCAATTAATTTGCTTCGGTCGTTTTCCTGGTTTGCCTTAAATACTTCTACATAATCACGCATTTTATTTATCCTTCCACCCGCAAATGTTTACGCATTTTCGAGTATTTCCCTGAGAATCGCCATGCCTGCGTCTATCTGCTCGTAGGTTATGGTGAGCGGGGGCAGACATCTCAGCTTTGTCTTAGCAGTCAGCACCAGAAGACCCTTTTCGAGAGCCGCTTTGAGCAAGTCACTTGCACTCACGCCGTCCAGCTCCGCGCCGAGCATAAGTCCGATGCCGCTGACGCTCTTGACCTTGGGCAGTGCTTCGAGCGACTTGCGGAAATATGCCGCCTTTTCCGCCACCTCTGCCATGAATTTTTCATCCGAAAGGCGATCAAGCACAACCGTACCGCCCGCGCATACCACAGGATTGCCGCCGAAGGTCGAGCCGTGTGTGCCGGGAGTGAGTACATTCGCATATTCGCCGCGTGTCAGGCAGACACCGATAGGCAGACCGCCGCCCAGACCCTTCGCGAGTGTAACGATGTCGGGCTTAACGCCGAAATGCTCCGCCGCGAGCAGCTTGCCTGTTCTGCCTACACCCGTCTGCACCTCGTCGGAAATCGTGGCGAGGTCGTGCTCTGCGGCAAGGGCGAATATCTCATCGACAAATTCCTTATCCAGCGGAACAACACCGCCCTCGCCTTGAATGAATTCAAACATAATGGCGCACACAGTCTCGTCTATCGCCTCGCGGAGAGCCTGAATATTGTTCGCCTCGACATATTTGAATCCCGGTGTGAACGGGAAGAAATAATTGTGGAAGACATCTTGACCCGTGGCAGAAAGGGTAGTGACGGTTCTGCCGTGGAAGGAATTTACCAGCGTGATAATTGTGGTGCGGTTTTGGTCGTTATATTTATCAAATGAGCGCTTGCGGGCAATTTTGATGGCACATTCATTTGCTTCCGCGCCGCTGTTGCCGAAGAACAGCTTATCCGTGTCGGTCATGGCAGTGAGCTTCGCCGCAAATTCCGCCGCAGTGGAATTGTAATAATAGTTGGAGATATGCTGCATTTTGTGCGCCTGCTCGCTAACGGCATCCGCCCACTCGCTGTCGGCATAGCCGAGAGAATTGGTTCCTATGCCGCTGCCGAAATCTATGTACTGCTTGCCGTCAGCATCGACACCTGCCGCGCCGCTGCCGCTCTCCAGAGCAAGATTCAAACGTCCATAGCTGCTCACAACAGCAGAATTGTATTTTTCGATAACCTCATTAGTATTCAAAATAATCACTCCTGAAAAAAATTTAATAATATACTTAGATTGACAAAGTGTAACTTTAGGTGTATAATAAAAGTGCAAATAAGGAGTCCATTAGACGGCTCTCCGAAATTAATAAGTTAAAAAGAATTAACCGTTAGTTTCTCAGGCTAGGCGGTTATTTCTTTTTATTTTGAGTTAACATTACTGTCAGCTCTATGATGCCGATTATCATTAGCACAAATGTAAAAAGTGCTTCATATGTAACCATATGCATCACCTCCAAAATTCTCGGATTTCGGAGGAAAAGAAATCTTTACGTCTCCGATTTTCAAATATCTTTGAATTTATCGGAGAGCCGCCTATTTTTTCATCTAGTCTTAGATTCAAAATCTTGGACACCTTATTTGCGGGTCTTATTATACCATCAAATAACCCGCTTGTCAATTTTTCAAGACCGACTATTATTTCAAATAACAGTCGGTCTTTTTATATTAATACAACATCAATAGAACATTGTACCGATTCCTTGGTCGGTGAACATCTCTATCAGAATCGAGTGAGGTGTTCTGCCGTCAATAATGTGCGCGCGTCCTACTCCCTGTCGGACAGCCTCCACGCAGCAGTCTATCTTGGGGATCATGCCGCCAGAGATAATGCCTTGCTTTTTGAGGTGGGGAACTTCGCTGACATTCACTACGGGGATCAAGGTGCTCTCATCGTCTTTGTCGCGGAGCAGACCGCAGATGTCGGTCATCAAAATCAGCTTGCATGCCTTGAGCTTGGCCGCGATCTGTGCCGCCGCCGTGTCTGCATTTATGTTGTAGACCTCGCCGCCGTAGCCGCCTGCTATAGTGCTGACAACGGGGGTATAGCCCTTGTCTATCGCGTCCTCGATAACGCCTGTGTTGACCTCGACTATCTCGCCGACATAACCCAAATCCTCCGCCTTGATGAGCTTTTCAGCCATGAGCATTCTGCCGTCAAGACCGCACAGACCGAGCGCCTTGCCGCTGTGTCTCATAAGAAGCTGCACGAGGCTCTTGTTGACTTTGCCTGCGAGCACCATCTGAACAACGTCCATCGTCTCCTCGTCGGTGTATCTCATGCCGTTGATGAACTTGCTCTCTTTGCCGATTTTGTCAAGCATTGCGTTGATTTCGGGTCCGCCGCCGTGCACCAGTACAACATTGATGCCCACCAATTGCAGCAGCACTATGTCTTTCATAACGGCTTCTTTGAGCTCCTCGTTTATCATTGCGTTGCCGCCGTACTTGACAACTATCGTCTTGCCTGCGTACTTCTGAATGTAAGGCAGTGCCTGAACCAGCACCTTAGCGCGGTCCTCGGTCGCCACATTGATCAGTTCTTCTTCTGTTTTCTTGAATACATCGTCCATTTGATTAACCTTCTTTGTCTAGATTTTTATATTTGAATTGAAATTATCAACTATGAAAAAATTTATGTTCCTGCGTCAATTCGCAATACAATTCCGCCGCGCTCCATGAGATATTATGCGGCGTGACTGTGGCTTTAAGACTTATCGGCGGTATCTTTGCATCGCGGTATTTTTGCAGAAATTCGTCCAGCTCATCCGAACTGAGTCCACAGAAAACCATCATTTCTGCCGTAATATCCTCGCCGCTGTAAACCGCCATTGTGGGCACAAAGCCTTTGATTCCCGCAAGTGCGCCTATCTTTTCGCCGTACTGATTTTTGTATATCGCGACCGGTTGGATTCCCATGCCGCCGCAGAGAGATTTTATCAGTGCCGCCTTGCCGGGATCTATATTAAAGAGAAGAATTTTTTTGTTATCTGCCAAATTAATTCAACCTCCGAATTTATCTTTCTGACATGTATTTTTCTATCTCCTCGGGTGTCAGTTTTCTGACCTGTGTATTTGGGAATTCCTTGTATTCACCCGCCGAAAATATCGGTGTCATGTTCTCGCAGGTTTTGCCCCTGTTCTTTTTGAGAAATATCTGCAAATCCTGAGCACTCGCAAATATCTTGTAAGATACCCGCCCCTTGTCGCTCGTAATCTCATAAATCCCGCAGGATTTTTTCATGGTATGATCTGCCGTTCGCAGATATAACTTTGCATTTTCCAGAGACTTAAACGGAAAATTCCACCTTTGCAGACCACGCTTTTCATCGCGCTCAATGCATATACACCGCCCGCATGTGCCGCAGATATACTGCGTGTGATTTTGCAGACAATCCGGCGGGTTAAGCAGCGGAGTTATTCGGCTCTGCTCGCTGTAACATTCTTCACACATCTTTTACGACCTCACTTCAGCAGGCAGTCTTTGAGATGCTCTGCGCGGTAATCGCCGCTTATCCTCACATAATCATAGGTGAGGTCACAGCCGTATGCCTCTGCCTTGCCGTCGCCGTCGCCGCAGATTATGTCGATAATCACCTCGTCTGCAAGCAGTATGTCCTTGGCTCTCGCCTCGTCAAATTCGACGCCCGCGCCGTTCTGACAGACGATAACTCTACCACGCTCCGAGACAAATGCGACCTCGGTTTTGGTGATGTCGCAAACCGCGCCCGAGTAGCCGATAGCGCAGAGCACGCGTCCCCAGTTGGCATCCGAGCCGAACATCGCCGCCTTGATAAGGCTGGAGCATATCACCGATTTGGCGATGATTCGGGCATTCTCGTCGTCCTTCGCGCCGTTGACATCGCATATCAGCAGGCGGGTGGAGCCTTCTCCGTCACGCGCCAATTCTCGGCAAATCGTGACGCATATCGCCTTTAATGCCTCGGTAAATCGGTCGAATGCCTTGCCCTCGCTGTCGATGATCGGATTTCCCGCAAGCCCCGAAGCCATGACCGCCACGGTGTCGTTAGTGGAGGTGTCGCCGTCCACCGATACCATGTTGAAGGTGTCGGGGATAACGCTGCTCAGAGCCTTGCGAAGCATTTCAGGAGAAATAGCCACGTCAGTAGTGACGAAGCAAAGTATCGTCGCCATATTCGGGTGGACCATGCCCGAGCCTTTCGCCATCGCGCCGAATCGCACCTTTGTGCCGCAGAGGTCACATTCAAATGCTATATGCTTGCGGTAGCGGTCGGTGGTCAATATTGCGTCCGCCGCGTCTGCGCCGCCGTCATACCGAAGCTGCGATGCGAGTTCGTCCACGGAATTTTCAATCGGGGTGAGATCGAGCACCTGCCCGATAACTCCCGTCGATGCCACAATAACATCCTCGGGCGCAATATTCATCACCCGCGCCGCCAT
>JBGUUF010000220.1:0-1093 GCA_045133435.1 Acutalibacteraceae bacterium | reverse complement strand
AACCGCCAGTGGAAAGTGATGAGTGACGCGAGCATAAGCTGCGAGGCTCGCGGCAATCGCAGCGCGGGACGGCTGTATTCGGTGGAGCTGGTCTCGCCCATCTGCCAATACGGCGACATCGAAACCATTCAAGAAATTGTCCGCAAGCTGCGCTCTGCCGGCGCTAAAGTTAACAGCTCATGCGGTATTCACGTACACGTCGATGCTTCGTCTCACACCCCGAAAACGCTTCGGAACATCGTAAACATCATGGCATCCAAGGAGGACTTGCTCTACAAGGCTTTGAAAATCGAGGTTGCAAGAGAGCGGTACTGCCAAAAGGCAGACACACGTTTTCTGGACGATGTCAACAACCGCCGACCTGCCACCATGTCCGAGCTGGAAAGCCTCTGGTACAACGGCCGCGGCGGCAGTCACAACCATTACGACTCGTCACGTTACCATTGCCTCAATTTACACAGCGTTTTCTCAAAAGGCACAATTGAGTTCAGGCTCTTCAACTCCACTCTGCACGCGGGCGAAATCAAATCCTACATCCAGCTCTGCCTTGCGATAAGTCATCAGGCACTCGTACAGAAGTCAGCTTCCAGAACCAAAACCGTGTCGGACAACGAAAAATACACCTTTCGCACATGGCTGCTGCGCCTCGGATTGATAGGCGATGAGTTCAAGACGGCGCGGCATCATCTGCTGAAAAATCTCGACGGCAATATCGCATGGAAAGACCCGTCACAGGCTGAAAAGCAGAAACAGCGTCTTGCGGCAAAGCGGTTATTGGAATCTCAGCAGCATGAAAACAGCCAACAGGAAATTGAATCAACAGACGAGCAGGAGGACACTCCTGCTTTAACTATGTAAAGGAAAGTTGAGTGATTTTTATGAATAAGAAATTGTATATAGCATACGGAAGCAATCTGAATTTAAGGCAGATGGCGCGACGCTGTCCCACTGCGGTATTGGTGGGAACAGGCGTTATCAATGGCTATGAGCTTCAGTTCAAGGGTGTTCCCGACAACGCCTTTGCAACTATCGGCGAAAAAGAAGGCGGGTCTGTTCCCATTGCGGTGTGGGAACTTGAGCCGCGTGATGAGAT
>JBGUUF010000219.1:0-2474 GCA_045133435.1 Acutalibacteraceae bacterium | reverse complement strand
TCGATAGTGAGTATTTCTTATGTAAGAACTTTATTAAAAAAAGACTTGCTGCATGGCAAGTTTTTTTGTTGTTGAAAAACTTATTATTTTGAATACCATACGGCAAAAAAGAACAAATGGATATATTATAGAAATTTTTATTTAAAAAGGGGTACCCGTTTTTAATTTATCTTACCATATACAAGTGAAGAAAACTTGACTTATTCGATTTATATGGTATTGTGTTGTGCTTGTAAGGAGCGTGAGCACATGAGTATACTTGAGGAATTATACTATGGAAACATCAGACCGACCGATGAACCGCAGAGTGTTGAGACAAGAAAAGCTTTGTCAGAAGTTACAGAATTGGAAGAAGCATTAGGTGAGAGCCTTACGGATAAGGGGCAGAAAGAAAAAATATCAGAGATTTCGGAGAGATACAGTAAGCTGATCACGCTGACCGAGTGCGATGGATTCCTGCAAGGCTTCCGTCTCGGTGCGAAGCTGATGGCTGAACTCATGGCAGAGAACAACTGAATCATATAACGAACAGCGGATCGGACGCGTACAGGCGCGTTTGACCCGCTGTTTTCGTTTAGATGAAAGGTATAGGAGGATGAATAAAAGTAACCGCTTAATAACCACCCCGTAAACACTAAACCCTCCGTCAGAAAACGGAGGGTTTGACACATTTATCTCAATGGCTTCAATTATTCTGTTACGGATTTTGTTCTGCTTATGATGGACTGCTTCATCTCTTCGCTCCAGGGCATAAGGCTTTCGAGTTCTTCGTTGGAGAATGGCTTGCCCATGTATTGCATATCTGTCAACACCAACGCAAGATATGCATACGGCTCGACGCCGTTTGCTTTCGCAGTTTCGATCAGGCTGTACACGATCGCGCTGGACTTGGCGCCCTTGACTGTGTCGGAAAACAGCCAGTTCTTTCTTCCGATCACAAACGGACGTATCGCATTCTCAGCAAAGTTGTTGGATATCTCAACCTCGCCGTTATTGAGAAACGCTCTCAGATACTGCTCTTGATTCAGCGCGTATTTAACCGCATCCTCAAGCTTGCTTCCGCTGACAGGGTCGACACTACGCACCCAGAGGAAGTATTCGTCCACCAGCTTTTCCGCCTGGTTGCGGCGATTCTCTTCTCTCTGAGCGTTATTCAGGGTTTTCCATTTTCTTTCGAGTGCGAACAGCTTGTTGCAGTAATTGTAGCCGACTGCCGCTTTGGAGTTCTCTATTGTCGCACCCTTCGGCATCGCGTCGCGCCACGCTCTGCGCATATGCGCCCAGCAGCCACACCGGGTGACGTTCTCAACGGCATTGTATCCGGTATATCCGTCTGTCACCAGACAGCCCGTAAAACTGCTCAGGAATCTCTTGCAGCGTTCGCCGCTCCTGTCCGGCTGGTACTCGAAGATCCGTATCGCCTTGCCGGAGCGTCCGTCGCTGCCGTAGACCCACATCCTCGATTCACTCTGCGGAGCCTTACCTTCTTCCTTGAGCACCTGTACGACCGTTTCATCGGCATAGATGACGTTGCTCGCGAGAAGCTGTTTCTTCATCATCTTGTACAGCGGCTTGAGCCATTTCTCAGCCACCTTGATGATCCAGTTTGCCATTGTCGCTCTTGAGAGCGCGAAGCCGTCCCGCTGCCATATCTTCTCCTGCCGAGCCAAAGGAATACCGTCCACATACTTCTGCGTCATCACATCGGCTACTAAAGAGGGCGACGCATAGCTGTGCTTGATCAGCGGTTCGGGAGCTTGAACGCTGTATATCCTCGAAACACCTTTCTCTTTTTCACAGTAATCGCAGGTGTAGGTATATGCGTAGTAACGGATGACTCTTATGGATTTTTGAATGACCTCTATTTCTGTGCGCAGGAATTTCTTTCCCATTCTTCTCAAAGGCTTTCCGCAGGCGGTACAGAATTTTTCATCTTCCGGAATGTCGAGAAAAACGTCTTCCGACGGAAGCTCCTTGATCCTGTCTTCAAGAGGCTTCTTTGGTTTACGCTTGTGTTCGGGAACGATAATCGTCTTTTCGTCCGGCTCCGGAGCCTTGGGATCTTGCTCCAGCTCTGCCTCGTTGAACACGCTGAGCTGATCGGGAGATACATACTTCTGCTTCTCGCTCGACTGTCCGAAGCGCGCTCTCTGCATATTCAGGAGAATCTCATTCATATGCTCGAGCTTTTGTCTGAGGTTATTAATTTCTTCCTTTTGGCTGTCATTCTCAGCTATGAGCATGCTGATCTGATGCTCTAATTCAGCGATGCTTTTGTGCGATTTATTTGATTTTGTGGGCATAAAAGCACCGCCTTTTCAGTCGCTTTTTATTGTATTAATTATACCATAAAAGCACTGAAAAGTCCAGTGTTTAAGCCGATTTCTTGCATTTATTACAGGATTGTTTTTACTAAAACAGGTCTTTGTTTCTTACCTTTTTGATGACCTTTTTCTGTTCTACCGACAGCCCTT
>JBGUUF010000218.1:0-2766 GCA_045133435.1 Acutalibacteraceae bacterium | reverse complement strand
CCTGACCCCATAACTGCAATTTTTTTCATTAAAATTACACGCCCCTCTTAATAAATAATGAATAGTTTCGATTTAACTATATTATTGCTCTTCGCTTTCTTTTTTCTTTGCTATGGTCTTCGGCTCGGTCCCGTTCATAATACGCTTGATATTCTCGCGGTGCATATAGATAACGACTACCGCAAATGCCACTGCTATTAGCGTCATGGCGAGCCATGCATCCGACTTGTATACAAACAGATTGAGCAGCAGCGTTGCTATCGGATAGCACACAGCCACAACGAGCGAACCTTTTGAAACTGTCTTGGTTATCGCAAAAACAATGAGGAAAATAACAAGCACTATCAGGAAGCATTTGAAGTCCAGTGCGCAGATTATACCCGCGCTGATGAGCACGCCCTTGCCGCCCTTGAATCCGAAATATATCGGAAAAAGATGTCCAAGCAGAGCGAAAAGACCTGCAAGCGCTGCACCCACCTCGGCGGTATGCTCAATATTCGGCGCACCGGAAGCCATCATCAGGAATATCCATCTGCCGATATACAGCGAGCAGATACCCTTGGCAAAATCGCCGATGAATGTAATGATCGCGGCGGGCTTGCCCACACAGCGCAATACATTAGTAAATCCGGCGTTTCCGCTGCCCATCTGACGTATATCCTTGCCGATAAACAGCTTGGTCACCGGTATCGCAAAGCTGATGCTGCCCAAAAGATATGCTATCACAGCCGAAATCAGCGTCGGCAGCCAATATGTTGTTATAATTTCTATCATCTCTGTATCCTCCGCAAAAAATTACTTTTTCTTAGACTCGCCGCGCTCGCGTATTACAAATCTGACGGGAGTTCCCTCCAAACCGAACGTCTCGCGAATCTTATTTTCCAGATAACGCTGATAGGAAAAATGGAACAGGTCAGCGTTGTTCACAAAGCACACAAATGTAGGCGGCTTGGTGGACGGCTGAGTGATATAGTAAATTTTGAGACGCTTGCCCTTGTCCGACGGCGGCTGTACGCGCGCAGTGGCATCTGCCAGCACGTCGTTGAGCATACCTGTCGAAATTCGGGTGGAATTCTGATTGGAAACATAGTTTATCAGCTCAAAAAGGCGGTCGATCCTCTGCCCCGTCTTGGCTGAGATAAAGATTATCGGCGCATATGACATGAACGAGAAATCGTTCTCCAGCTTTTTGCGGAATACGTTCATGGTGTTGCCGTCTTTTTCCACCGCATCCCACTTGTTGACTGCGATAATGCAGCCTTTGCCTTTTTCGTGAGCGATGCCCGCCACCTTAGAATCCTGCTCGGTGAAGCCCTCGGTCGCGTCTATCATTATGACACACACATCCGCACGGTCAACCGCCGCCTCGGCGCGAATAATGCTGTATCTTTCCACGTTATCCTTTATCTTGCTCTTGCGGCGGATTCCCGCAGTGTCGATAAACACATACTTGCCGTTGTCGTTCTCGACCACGGTATCTATCGCATCGCGCGTCGTTCCGGCAATATCCGAAACGATAACGCGCTGTTCGCCTGCCACTCGGTTGACCAGCGACGATTTGCCCGCATTCGGCTTGCCTATGATGGCGACCTTGATGTACTCGTCGTCATCCTCGTGCTCGCTCTCTTCGGGGAAATATTCAAACACGGCATCCAGCAGATCGCCCGTGCCGTGACCGTGCACAGCCGACACGGGGTATGGCTCGCCCAGTCCGAGATTATAGAATTCGTAAAACTCGGGCGGCGGTGCGCCTACCGAGTCGCACTTATTGACGCACAGCACCACGGGGCGGCCGCTCTTCTGCAGCATCGCCGCGACCTCCATATCCGTCGCGACCACGCCTGTGCGCATGTCCGTCACCATGATGATGACATCGGCGGAATCTATCGCGAGCTGCGCCTGACTTCGCATCTGAGACAAAATTATATCGTCCGACGCAGGCTCGATACCGCCTGTATCGACCAGCATAAACTCACGACTAAGCCACTCGCCGTCGCCATAAATTCTGTCGCGTGTGACTCCGGGCGTGTCCTCGACTATCGAAAGTCTGCGCCCGACAAGCTTATTAAACAATGTGGATTTTCCGACGTTTGGACGACCCACAACTGCAACTATCGGTTTTGACATTTAAAAATATCATCCTTCCTCAGCCTTCAAAAACATCCTGCTCCTCGCACCGTCCGAGCAATGCATCAAGCATCTCGTAGCCGTCGCTGTTGACCACCGCCACGGGAACATTCAAGGCATTCTGTATATCATCAACGGTCATATCGTCCAGAAAAACTCTGCCCTCGCTGTCCAGCATACTGGATGAGATTATAAGCATATCGCCTAAATCCTGGTCCTTGAGCTGCGCTATGAGGTCTTGACCCGTTATCAGTCCCGATACAGTTATTTTCTCCCCGAAAAAATTATTTGTTATCGGGAAAACCTTCCACCTAGCATTATGCCATTTTTTTCCCGCCAGGTCAAGTAATTCTTTTATGACGGGCGCAATGCTCACACCGCAGGCTATCGACGCGCTGTAAGCCTCATCGTCGCCATCCTCGGAATCCACTGCGTCGCTGAATTCACTGCGGAGCAGAGCCACCATGCCCACGCCGTTTTCGAGCTGGGCATAATCCTCATAATACTCATCGCCGTGGATCTCGCGGCCTGCGTTCAGATAAAATTCATCCGAAGGATAAACTATCCTGCTGCCGAATTTTTCCAAACATTTCTCGCCGAAAGCTTCGATTTGGTCGATAACTTGACCGCTCTCCTCCG
>JBGUUF010000217.1:0-3063 GCA_045133435.1 Acutalibacteraceae bacterium | reverse complement strand
ATACTGAATAAAAAAGATGCTATCCATACAACGATTGTATTTTTCAAATTCCTTCTTAATTTTAATATAATCCGAAAAGTATTTTTCATCGTAATGGTAATATCTTTTGCTTTCGTTCCACTCTTTCCATCCGGCAAACTCTTTGTAATCCTCAAAGGTGAGCTCCGCGAATTCGGGATGAGAGTTTTTCCATGCGGAAAAACTATTACTCATATTTTCTTCCTGAGTCAAAGCGTCGTCCGCCTTTTTCACCTTGTTTTTCTCATCCTCTGTAATCGGATCGCCGAGAGTCACAATGTGCTGAAAGTAAGTTTTGCAGTTATTATATGTTGAGCGGCAGTAGATGAAGTACATATATATGTCGGATCTGCGATAGTTATAAACCAAAAAGCTTTCTTCCTCACACTTAGGGTCGTATATATTGATACCCTTTGCGTAAACACTGCAGTCATATAACAGACTTCCGCCGTACTTGCCGAAAGCCTCGGTTCCGGCGTCATGCTCTTCGGTTTGAAGGTTAGAATCGGTCAGGATATAGGCTGTATCGTTATCCTGCAAATTAAAATTACAATAAAGCGCATTGTTATTTTTGAGGAAGGTGTAAATCGAGGTGTTGGGATAGTTTTCGCGTACATATTCCGCCAATGCCTTGATGTCCTGTGTGGAAAGTGCGCTCTTGTTGATGTAGTCGTTTGTCTTTGAAGTTCTGTTCGGGAAGAGCACTACAGTTTCAACGCGTCCGCAAACCTTGTCGATCGACTTGTTGGTCTTGAAAATAAACTTGCCTGTGTCGTGCTTTTTGAAAGCCTTGGCGCCTTTTTCGGCAGCTGTAAGCATTTTGGAAGCGTCGTCGGCGTCCAAGATCTCTCTGCTTTTGTCAAAGCGGTTGTATTCAGACTTAAACTCACCGTCTCCGAGTGCCTTGACGTCTGCATCCTTGAAGTAGTACACAGCGTCGGCTGCTTTCTGGCATTCAGCGATAAGAGAGACCGCGTACATATACTGCTTTGTCAGATCCTCGGCTGCACCGAACGCCTTGTTGTAGGCTTCACGCTCTATCATACATGAGGTAGCCTTGTCGTTGTAGAGCAGGTCGAACATACAATCCGATACATACTTGTTGCTGCCGTCCATATAGTCTCTGATGATGGTGCAGTAACGCTTTACGTCTCTGAAATCTGCGCCCTTCTTCAGCGCCGCCAGCTTCATCATCTTCTGCTGCGCATTGAGGTCATCATCGTTTTCAATCGAATAAATGTCCTTTGCAAAGTCCTCGAGTGCTGCGCTGAGATTGCGGTAGTTTGTCTTTAGCTCGCTCAGCTCGGTCTTGTTGCCGAGCCATGCGACATTGCGGTCTATATTGTCGTTGAGAGACTTAAGATCCTTGCTGATTTCATCAAGCTTCTGATCCACTTTGTCGAGCTTGTTGTTTACAGCTGTCATCGGGTCGTCGCCGTTAACGTTCATATTGAACAGACTTTTGAACGGTGATACTAATATGCCCGCGCCGGGGAAAATATTTCCGATGGTGTCGAACGCGGCGTTTGCAGCGTCTACGCCTGCCTGCTTGCCGTAGTCTTCTGCTTTGACTGTTGCAAAGCATATAGGCTCGTTTGCGTCATTCTGCTGCAAAATATATTCGGATGAATTTGTTTCTGCTGCCGAAGCGGAGGTGATCGCTATAGCTCCTACCGAGAAAGCGGTGATGGCGGATAATGTGCCTGCGATGATCCTTGTCTTGATGTTGTTTGTCTTTTTCATGGTGTTAGCTCCTTTTCTTTGGTTTTGTTTTGGGATTTTGTTTTCGTGTTCCCTTGACTGTGGCTATATCATAACACCGATTTCAGGCAAATACAATCTTCAAAAAAGCCGCTGTTTGTCTACATTTAGACGTTTTTTGGGTCAAGTGTCTGCTTTTAGACAGATGACTGACTAATTGTCTCAAAAATAAAAAGGATCTCCATTCACACCGGAGATCCCTGATTGATAATACGCAGTATTATTTGATTTTCAGTACCTTGTACATTCCCGTAATGCTGAATATGTTTTTGATGTTTTCGTTTACGCCTGTTACCGTAACGCCGCCCTTCTTCATCAGCTCACGCTGCGCATACACCAGCACGCGCAAGCCTGCCGAGGTGATATAGTCAACATTACTGAAATCAAAAATCATTTTATCGCATTTCGGAAGATTTGATTTTACTGCTTCTTCCAACTCGGGAGCGGTTGCGGTGTCGATTTTTCCTTCAACGGTCAGCGTGCAGTCGCTGCCGTTTTTTGATGATGTAACCTTCATATATCATTCTCCGTTCAGTTTTACTTCTTACAGTAAAACACAGCTATTTTGATTTGTCATTAAATCCGCGCAAATTTTTTGATGGTTAGTGACAATCGCCTCGGAATAGTGTATAATTATGATTGTCGGGAGGGTTGCGTATGAAATCTTCTATATTCAAAAAGGTAGCGCTTTGGCTGCTGATCATCATTACCGCCGTTGAGCTTGTGATGTTTGTTGCTTTATACAACTATACATATAATTCCATCGTTAATGAGGCGACCGTGAATGTAACGAGTGCCGCCCGTGCCGCAGCGGATCATATCTACTATGTAGATCCCGATAAGTTTTCTGCCGACTCTGACGAAGGAATGGACGTCGCGATCATCTTCACCAACACCTGTATCCAATATGATGCGGACACCGTGTATCTTATTCTGCCTGATTTGAAGGACGACAGCGCAAAATATATAGCGCGCGGAATAAGCACACGCCAAGCCGAACAACAGGAAAGTGAGCTTTCAAACGACTTGACGGGTCAATACGTTGAGGGAGGTATGTCCGATGAGATGAAAAGAGCCTTTGCGGGCGACGACAGCGGGATCACCACCCACATCAGGAACGGCGACGAGGACAAGCTGGTTTGCTATATGCCGGTTTTGTATTACGAAAACCCTGACAGTGAAAGCCCCGAAACTGAAATAAAATCACTGGTCAGCGCCGAGATCTCTATCAAGAACTTAACGAGTGATTTTAATAAGAAATTCCGCGAATTTGCGATCATTATG
>JBGUUF010000216.1:0-1713 GCA_045133435.1 Acutalibacteraceae bacterium | reverse complement strand
CATTAAGCTGTACATTCATTACTAAAAATCCTCCAAAATGAAAATTTTGACCAAAATGAAAATTTTGATTAATTCATATATATTTAACCATATTTAATTAAAATTGTCAATAAAATAATCAAATATTAGTTTAATTAAATCAAAAAAATAAAAGCTGCACCGTTTCCGAATGCTCGGAATATCGGTACAGCTCTATTTTTAAATCAGTTGATCAGGACCATACGATGTTTGACGGAAGTGTGAATTTGTTGCTACGGTCGATAGCATAATCGCCCTCGATAAACATCTCGGCCTCGTTGCGTCTGCGATACCACAGACCCTTATAATTCTTTCCGCCTGACTTGATGTAACGGCAGAAACCTTCGATGATCTGATCAGGATCAGCGTCGGAGCCTGAACGGTGTGCGATGATAGCAGACTTCAAATAGAAGCGCTTCGCGTCTGAAGTCCAATTCGCAGGACCCATATTGTAGCAGAACGACACCAGTGCGTCAAACTGATTCTGAGTGAGCTTAACGCCGTTTCTTATCGCCCAGTTGCTCACGGCACTGACATAAGTACCGTCATTGAGGTCGGCATTGAGCAGCAGCACAGCCGCTTCTTCGGAAAGATACGGCTTTTCATCAGTCATAATATACTGCTCGCCTATCATGCTCTCAATGTCCTTATTGAATTCAGCGATAGCCTTTTCCTCGGACCAACTCTTACTTGCAGTGGATGTCTTAGCATGCCCATAGCCCACTGTCCAGAAGCCTGAGACGTCCTGATAGGGGTAGAATACAGTCTCGCCTGTTGCGATAACCGTACCGCCGCCTTCCCAGCCAGCTATGAAATTTGTGCCCTTCTGGCTGATCTTCATCGCGCCTATATTAGTATACGGATCTCTGAGCACTACAACGCAGGTGGTTGCAGATACCGAGCCGCTCTTTGCGGTGATGGTATAAAGACCCTGCGTTTTGCCCGTAACTACGCCCTTGGAGGAAACGGGGCAGGATTTGGAATCAGAAGACGAATATGTGATAGTAGCGCCGCTTACAGAAAGGCTAACATCGACGGTGTCACCCTTGTCCACATAATAATAATCTGTGCTGTAATTGAGCGAAATCGCCTGCGTTATGGTGCGGATATTTTCTATGTAGGCAGCCGATACATATCCATAACCCGATTCAAATTCGATCTTGTGCCACGACGCGCCCTTAGTTACGATAACTACATCATCGCCGTTGCTGAGCGTGCCGATAACAGTGGCGGATGTGCTCGCCGACTTACGGACATTGAGTTTGGAAGCCTTAACGGTACCGACCATAACCGTGCGGACATTCGCATTGTCAGAAGCGGTAGTAGTTGTTGTTGCAGCAGTCGTGGTCGTTGCCGAATTATTTGTTGTGGAGCTATTGGTCGTCGTAGTTGTAGTTGTGGTCGAGGATTCCAGCTTCACATAGCTGCCCGAGACCCAGCCTCTCACAAACGTACTTAACTTGATCCAATACCATTTAGTGCCGTCAACCGTTTTCACACTGGTATATTCATAAGTATCGCCCTTGACTACCTTAGTGATAACGGGATACGATGTACCCGCGCCCAGACGGACATTTACCGTATCGCCTGTAATCGTCAGCTTACCGCTGGTGGATGTACTTGCGTCGGAACTGCTCTTTGTGGTAGTAGTTGTGGTAGTAGCTTTAGTGGTAGTGGTCGTAGTAGTTGTAGCGG
>JBGUUF010000215.1:0-5356 GCA_045133435.1 Acutalibacteraceae bacterium | reverse complement strand
CCTCGATAGAAATGAGATTCAGCCATGGTATTGTTCTGACTCCTGTCCTTCTCGGTTATGATCACGATGAAAACGGCAATCTCGTAATCAACGAGGAAGAAGCACTGACAGTCCGTCTGATATTCTTTATGTATCTGTATGGCCATTCTTTCAAACAGATTGCAGACAAGCTCAATGAACTGCAATGCAAAACCAAAAAAGGCAACAGCAGATGGTATGAAAGCACAGTTGTCGGTATCCTGCGAAATGAACGATACTGCGGTGATGTCCTGACCCGAAAGACATTTACTCCGAATTATCTCGATCATAAATCCCGTAAAAACATGGGCGACCGAACTCAGCACCGATGGAGAAATCATCACGAGCCGATAATAACAAGAGAGGATTTCATTGCCGTTCAGCATTTTCTTGATAACGTAAAATCCGGCGGAAAGGGAGCTGTTCCGCAGCTCAAGGTCATTAAGCAGGGCGTATTTAAGGGCTTTGTAGGAATCAATACGCACTGGATTGTCTTCGGGAAAGAGGATTACGAAACAGCATCAAGAAGTGTTTATCAGGAAAACCCGAACAAAGGAAACAAAGAAGATAAGCTTCAGGTTCAGGCGAACATCGGAGATTTCGATTTGCGAGGTTTTGAAATAGCGAGGTCTCAGTTGTTTGAAATCAGAAACCGCCTGTGTGTCACGTTTTCTGTGTCTCACCTCATTTTCAGCGTTTCATGTATAAAAAAGCTGAACAAAGCACCTGAAGTTGAAATGTACATCCACCCACTGAATAAGCTGCTGTTTGTCCGACCGCTCACGCCCGGTAACAAAAACAGTCTCAGATGGATGAAAATTTCGAGCAAGGGTACTGTGGGACCGAGGAATATTAACGGTACCGCATTTCTGAAAACAGTCTATCAGATACTCGGATGGAATAAGGACTGTAAATATCGGATTCAGGGAGTTCGTAAACAACAGGGGGATCAGACCGTTATCCTGTTCGACCTGAACGAGCCGGAACTCTTAATTCCCAAATCACAGGTTTCACCTTCCTCTGATGTATCGGATACCGATATCCGTCCGTGTGTATCGGAAAAATGCAGCGTCATTGCATTTCCGGCTGAATGGAATGATGAGTTTGGAAGCGATGTGTACGTTCACAAAGAACATCCGAATGAGAAATTGGACAGAAAAAGATGGCAATCCGGAAAGGAAGATACTTATTCCGCTTTCCCGATTGATAATGTTACAAGTACGGATACTGCCGCGGCTAATATAAAACAAATCATTAACACCATGCAGGAGGTAACAGACAATGGACAATCCGACAACGAAACAGTTTGATGATGATCAGGAAATCATTCTTGATAAAGAATTCTCCTATGATGGCTATCAGGTCGTCAGAGGAGAATTCTTCGCACACACCCGTGAACCGGGGTTGAATTTCAGCGATTGCAAGGTCAACTTTAACACAGCTTGTCTTCGCAGACTTCCGGAAGTGGATTATGTTCAGTTCCTTGTTAATCAAAGCACTAAAACTCTCGCTATTCGCCCGTGTACGGAAGATGCAAAGGATTCCTTTTTATGGTGCAACTGTTCATCTGATAAGAAAAAGCCACGTCAGATCACGTGCCGAATGTTCTTTGCCAAATTAGCCGACCTGATGGGATGGAGCCCTGTCAACAGGTATAAACTTCTCGGAAAAATTATCAGCAACGGATACGAATACCTGATCATTTTTGATTTGTCGGCAGCTGAGGTGTATCCGAGGATTACCAAAGAAGGTCAGAAGCCGAGGATATCACGAACACCGATTTTCCCGAAGGAGTGGCAGAATCAGTTCGGACTGCCTGTTGAAGAGCATAAGAAGCTGCTTCAGGTGAATATCTTTGACGGATTTACAATATTCAGTGTCAGTAACAAAAAAGAGAAAAAGCTGAACGCCGAAGTTACTCTCCCTCCGGAAAAGCCTCAAAGAGTACCCGCAGGAGGTGACCTGATATAATGGATTCTGCTCTGACACCAACGATGCTGATTGACTTTTCAAAATATCGGATACGGCTTCACAGCAGCACACTTCACTGTCTGTCCAACCCCGGATACATTATGCTTTTAGTTAATCCGGAAAAGAACTCTCTTGCCGTAACTCGATGTGACCGGCTTGAAAAAGGGAGTCATAAAGTCCGGTTCTCACATCCGCAGGATAAGTACTGTGAGCTTTACAGCCGCCCGTTGATGAAGGCGCTGCTTTCAATCTGCCCCGGTTGGGGCGAAGGAAAAAGCTATAAGATGGAAGGAAAAGCCGTCGAAGGTCGGAACATTATTGTTTTTTCGTTAGACAATTACACCATATTGGAGGGAGATACCGAACATGGAAGATAAGCAATTCCGAATATTTATAGATGACCCTATATTCAGGAGGCTGCATTTACCGTATCCGCCGCAGGAAAAGGCGAAGCTGAAGAGACAAATCATACAGGAGGGATACACAAAGCCGTTTCTGACATGGAGCGGTGTCCTGCTGGCTGATTTTGATGCCTATGATATTTGTTTCGCCGAAAGCATCGGCGTAACAGAAAAAAAGACCAGTTTTCCAAAAAAAGAAATCGCCATAGATGAGATGTGCAAATACCAGTTGGAAAACCATCCGTTTTTAACTCCGACGATGCGTAAATACTTGGCGGGACGAAGATTTCTCATCGAGAAAAAGCTCGGAAAAGATCAGGCAAAAGAGGACAAAACAAAAGCTCCTCCCAAAAGGAAACGAAGAAAAAAATATGATTATGAAAGCTCTGCGCTCAAAATACGGGAGCGGCTTGCAAAGGATTTTAATGTAACTTCTCAGACGATTTATAAATACGGGGTGTATGCAGAATTGTTGGATAAAGTATCCGGTGCCGATGACAGTTTTTTCTTTGGAGTAGTCAGCGAGCAAATAAGAATGTCCGAAAACACACTCAACGAGTTGGTAAATTTACCTGCCCGTGAAAGAAAAGAGAGAATACAGGAACTGACCGGTACAAATGTACCCGCGGAACCCGAAAAAGAGGAATGTACCAATTCCATAAAAGAAAACACTGCAGAAGAGGTTGAAAAAGTTGAACAGCCCGCTTCATCTTCCGCCCGCGTAGGATCAATAAAACACATGCCGGAATATGATCCCGACGCTGAGGTAGAAACGCTGTTTTATACAGTACCGTCATGGAGTGGCTCTCTGAAAAAAGTACGCGATAAAACTGATGTAAGCAGAGCAAGTTATAATGTAAAACATAAACTGCGCCGGGAGCTTATTCAGCTTATTTACCTTGTAGCAGATATTCTGTTAACACTTGAGGAGGAAAACGATGGAAGTGAAAGAAAAGAATCCGTTTGTTCCTGATGTCAGGTTTGAACTTATCCCGATCAAGGCATTGGTATCAAACCAAGACTATCAGCGCCTTTTGTCACAGCAGCACGTGACAAAAACCGTGAAGAATTTCGATATCCGGCAGGTCAATCCGGTAAAGGTAAGCCGCAGGAACGGGATCAACTATGTGTTCAACGGTCAGCATACAATAGAAACGGTCGCGGCTGTTTCAGGGTCGCGGGACACGCCTGTGTGGTGTATGGTCTATGATGATATGGATTATCTCGAAGAAGCAGACACCTTCGCAAATCAACAGCGGTTTGTTCGTCAGTTGACGCCTTATGATATTTTCAAGGCGAACATTGAGGCGCAGAACAATGAGCAGCTGACGATAAAGGAGCTTGTTGAATCCTACAATCTGAAAATCGGACCTACAAAAGGATACTGTGTTATCTGCGCTATAAGCACCCTGCAGTTTATCTACGAGAACTATGGCTTTCACGTTCTTGACCGGACACTGAAACTCTGTGTCGGTACTTGGGAAGGTGAAGCGAGTTCTCTGGCTGCCGGAATATTAAAAGGTATCGCCATGATGGTTGTCGCGTATCAGGATAAACTGAAGGACGCTCTGTTTCAGTCAAAATTAGGCTGTGTCTCCGTCAAAGAAATCAACCGCACAGCTAAAGAGCGCAACAACGGAGCTATGGGCTATGCGGAGGCGTTATACACCTTTTATACCAAAAAGATGAAATACCCGCCCAAACTCAGCACACTTCAAAATGTAAAGAAAATCGCAAAAGGACAAAGACCGGTAATCGATGATACAGAGCCAGTCGAAAACGCAGAGTTCTTGGAGGGACAGGACATTCTGATTGATGATGAGCCGGAAGAGACCGGTTCCGCTCAGAACGAAGAAAACCTGACCGATGAATAGATAACAATTACACCCGTCAATACCGGCGGGAATTAATTTGTAAATTACACCCCCACAAATCACGCCCCTTTTCTCCTTATATTGAAGGGGTGTGAAATTATGACCGAATTACAGAAAGGAGAGCTGTTCAAGCTCCGCCTGCAGGGGTTCGGCTGGGAATATATCTCGGCTCAACTCTCTGTACCGGCAAGCACATTAAAAACGTACTGCTACCGCAATGGTCTGTCCGATAACGATATAGAGGAAATTTCCGAATGTTGTTACTGCCATAAGCCTGTAGCTCAAAAGGCGAAGGGTCGTCATCGTCTGTTCTGCAACGAAAAATGCCGTAGTGCGTGGCGAAGGGAATATCATAAACTGAACGAGCCGGTGTACCACCACATTTGTGCCGGCTGCGGATCCGCTTTTGATACGGTCGGAAACAAATCTCAACGTTATTGTTCGATGGACTGCTACAGGAAGAACCGTTGCGGAGGTGCGTTATGAACGAATACCTCTCCAATGTTATAGAATGTAAAGCCATCGTTCATATAGCGAAGGAGTGGCTTGATAGCGGTATTATTTCAAAATCCGAATACAAAAAGGTATGTCGAATAATCGCCAAAGAATGCTCGGTAGATTTGTGTAGTATTTTCTTGGAAATCGATTGATATTATACCTGTTCAGAGGTAATATGTGACTGCCAAAAAGGAGGTGAAATAATGCCGAATGTAAAAGTGATCCCGCGGAAACTAAAGAGAAAAAAGGCTGTGCGTGTCGTGGCGTATGCGAGAGTAAGCTGCCCGAAAAACCAGATGATAGCATCTCTTGCCGCGCAGGTTGACTACTATTCCGATCTGATAACCAAAAATCCCGATTGGGAAATGTGCGGAATATATGTTGACGAGGCAAAAACCGGCACAAAAGACACGCGGGAAAACTTCAGACGTTTGATTGATGATTGCCACAAAGGACTTATTGACCTTGTTATCACCAAGAGCGTGTCGAGGTTTGCCCGTAATACGGTTGACCTGTTGTCGGTCTGCCGCGAGCTTCGGGAACACGGAGTCGATGTATATTTTGAAAATCAGGATATTCATTCCGTCAGCAGCG
>JBGUUF010000214.1:0-1532 GCA_045133435.1 Acutalibacteraceae bacterium | reverse complement strand
CTTTTCGTTATCCTTTTTCTGTTGCTGTATTCGTAGTCGCTGAATGTCATCTGTCCCATGCTTTTGCCCTCCATTTTCATTTTCCTCTATTATACCACTCTCTTGCTTTTTTGGGTAGATTAAATCAGCGTTTCCCTAAATTTCACAGGGCGGCGGTAAAAGCCGTCCTGTTTTTTAAAAAGGAGGATTTCAATGAAAATTGAAGCATACGCCAAAATCAATCTGACACTTGATATTGTCGGCAAGCGTCCCGATGGCTATCACGATTTGATAATGATAATGCAATCGGTGGGTCTGCACGACGATGTGACTGTAAATTTGAATGACAGCGGCAAAATCGCGGTGAAAAGCTCATCAGCTTTACTGCTTGATGACGAGAGCAATATCGCATACAAGGCGGCAAAGGCGTTTTTTGAATACAGCGGAATACAGTCTCAGGGCGTTGAAATCGAGATACAAAAGAATATTCCGATGGAAGCGGGCATGGCGGGCGGAAGCGCTGACGGTGCGGCGGTTATCCGTGCACTCAATGAGCTTTGCGGCACGGGATATTCAGATGAAACGCTTTGGGAAATCGGCGTGAAAGTCGGGGCGGACGTGCCTTTCTGCATAACAGGCGGCACTATGCTCTCCGAGGGCAAGGGCGAGATTCTCAGCAGCTTGCCCAAAATGTCCGATTTCGACAAGCAGCCTGTTATCCTGCTTTGTAAGCCTGACGTTGGTGTGTCAACAGGCAAGGCATATGCGGCGGTTGACAACTGCGACGCGGCAAGTATAGTTCGCCCCAACACTGAGGGAATGATAGATGCCCTGCGCGATATGGACACAGCGGGATTGGCGAAAAATCTCTCTAATGTGTTCGAGCAAGTGCTGCATATAGATGAATGCAACGCGATAAAGGATGTTATGTTGGCACACGGCGCATTAGGCGCATGTATGACAGGCAGCGGAACTACTGTATTCGGTATATTCGATAACGAAAACGCCGCAAAGCAATGTAGCTTTACACTTTCTGAGGATTACAAAAACACATATATCACCCGCGCTTCGGAGTGCGGATGCAAAATTGTGGGATAAAAAATTCAAATTGCTTGAATAAATAACCAAACCTCCGTTAATAATTACTGCGAACGATTTGATGCATGCAAAACAAATCCGAACTTATTAACGGAGGTTTATTTTATTATGAAACGACTTGAAATATCTTTACTTATTGCCCTTGTATTCGGCATCGTGCTCAGCATGTCGGCACTTAACATTGAATGTGATGAGATTCGCGAAAGCGTCCTGAGACTGCATGTGCTCGCTAATTCGGACGACGAAGCGGACCAAAATCTCAAATTGAAGGTGAGAGACAGGCTGTTGGAAGTCAGCAATGACATTTACGCCAACGCGAAAAACCGCGAAGACGCCATTGAACGCACGGAAAGTAATTTAGCTTTACTGCAATCCGAGGCTCAAAAAGTGGTAATTGCCAACGGTTATAATTATCCTGTGAGCGTCGAGCTGGAGGACACATATTTTAATACCCG
>JBGUUF010000213.1:0-2141 GCA_045133435.1 Acutalibacteraceae bacterium | reverse complement strand
GCCGAGGGCGAGCCTATCGAATGCGGCTGGCTTCGCACCGACGGCGGAGTTATCGCCGAAGTCGGTGATATGAGCAGCTTTATCCCACGCGACGGTGAACAGATAGCCGATTTAGCGGGCAGACGGATATATCCCGGATTTATCGACGCACACACACACCTCGGCATGTGGGACGACGGTCTTGGATTCGAGGGAGACGACGGCAACGAGGACAGCGACCCTGTGACCGCTTCGCTCCGCGCAATTGACGCTATCAACAGCTTTGACCGCTGCTTTGCCGAAGCACACAGCGCGGGAGTTACCACCGTTGTCACGGGTCCGGGCAGCGCAAATCCGATAGGCGGCTCGATGGCGGCGATAAAAACTACGGGCGGGCGCATCGACAAGCTGATCGTCAAAGCTCCCGTTTCTATAAAAATGGCACTGGGCGAAAATCCAAAAAACACCTATCACGGCAAGGACGAATCCCCCGTCACTCGAATGGCGACGGCAGGAATTATCCGCGAGGCACTTATCAAGGCAAAGCGTTATGCACAGGACATCGACCGCGCTAACGAGGACGACGATTTCGATTTGCCGGAATTTGATGCAAATTGTGAAGCTCTGCTGCCTGTAATACGCGGCAAGCTGCCTGTACACATCCACGCCCACCGCAGAGACGACATTTTCACAGCGATCCGCATCGCCGAGGAATTCGGACTGGATTATGTGCTGGTTCACGCGACCGAAGGCTACATGTGCGCAGGAGATTTGGCAGAATGCAGCGCAAGGGTATTCTCAGGTCCTCTGCTCTGCGACCGTTCAAAGCCGGAACTGGTCAACCTCACACCCGCCTCTGCCGGAATTCTCGACAACGCCGGTATAAAATCTGCGATAATCACCGACCACCCCGAAACACCTATACAATATCTCCCGATATGCGCGGGTCTTGCTGTGCGCGAGGGCATGGAGCACGACAGCGCGCTCAGAGCGATCACGATAAACCCCGCCGAGATTTTGGGAATATCCGACCGCGTGGGTTCGATAAGAGCGGGCAAAGACGCGGATTTCTCAATATTCCCGCGCGGCTGTGACCCACTGACACTTGCCGCAAAACCCGACGAGGTCTATATTGACGGCAAGGCTGTTTTCAAATGCAATTGATTTAATGGAGTGAAAAATATGAGAATTATAAATGCTTCCCAAATTTCAGATACTGTGCGCGATTTATGCATTAAAGCCAACAAAGTTCTCCCCTGCGACCTCGTGGAGCGGATAGATTCCTGCTCAAAATGCGAGACTTCCGCGCTGGGTCGCTCGATTTTCGGCGACATGCAGGCGAACATAGATGCCGCCGCAGAGCTTGATATACCTGTCTGTCAAGACACCGGCATGGCTGTTGTATTTGCCGAAATAGGTCAGGATGTCCACATTGAGGGCGGTTTGTTTGAGGACGCTGTGAATGACGGCGTGCATCGCGGTTACACCGAGGGGCTGCTCAGATGCTCGGTAGTAAGTGACCCGCTGCGACGTGTAAATACGGGCGACAATACTCCCGCTGTGATACACACAAAAATCGTGGCGGGCGACAAAATTAAAATCACCGTTGCGCCCAAGGGCTTCGGCAGTGAGAATATGAGCCGCCTCAAGATGTTCACCCCCGCATACGGTCGCGACGACATCATCGCATTTATCGCGGAGACAGCCAAAATCGCCGGCGGCAATCCCTGCCCGCCTATGGTGCTGGGTGTCGGCATAGGCAGCGACTTCGAGGGATGCGCTCTGCTGGCTAAAAAGGCTCTCTGCCGCAGTCTCGACACACCTAATTCTGACGAATTTTACCGCAGCATGGAAGCAGATGCTTTGGCGGCGGTAAATGCGACAGGCGTTGGTCCGCAAGGCTTCGGCGGCAGTATCACCGCACTGGCGGTCAACATTGAGACTGCGCCGACACACATCGCAGGTCTGCCCGTGGCGGTCAATGTCGGCTGTCATGTTACAAGACACGCTTGCGCGGAAATTTAATCAAATAACTAAAATGTGGTTCGTCTTATGGCGAATCACATTTTTTATCTTTATTGTGAATATTGTCGTGCTTATATTTGTCATTTTGTTACATTTTAACAAATACACGTTCACAAGTTCGTCACATAGTACATCGC
>JBGUUF010000212.1:0-1439 GCA_045133435.1 Acutalibacteraceae bacterium | reverse complement strand
TAATCGCCGTAAAGCCATCTGCTGCGGAAAATCTTGAAGCCTGAGAGCGAGCTGACCATAATTCTGGATGCAGCCACACCCATAATAAAGTTGAGGATAACACCTACGAGGAGTGTATAACCGAAGGAGTAGATAGCACCTGTGGTGGATGTGCCGAACATCCACAGGAACGGTGTGAGCAGTGTGCTCCAAATGGTATCGGGCGGACCGAATACACCCATAAGTATAACTGAAATGATGACGTTGGTTATGTTGCTGTCGAAAATCGACGAGAAGCTGTTGGCAGAGCCTGCCTTAATTGCGCCGTCGAGAGTCTTGCCTCTGCGCATTTCCTCGCGGATACGCTCGGCGGTGATGATGTTTGCGTCAACGCCCATACCTACCGAGAGGATGATACCTGCGATACCGGGCAGAGTCAGCGTGAAGCTGTCGAATACAGCAAAATATCCCGAAACTGCTGCGATAGAGCCGGCAACCTGTCCGAGAAGGCAGATGCATGCGACCACGCCGGGCAGTCTGTAATATGCGATCATGAAAATGCAGATTACAACAAATGCGATCATACCTGCCATGAGCATTGCGCTGAGAGCATCTGTACCGAGAGTGGGGTCAACTGACGAGTAATCAATAGTGACCAGCTTGAAAGGCAGTGCGCCGCCGTTGATGTTGTCGGCGAGAGTCTTTGCGGATTCAGCCGTGAAGCTGCCCGAAATCTGTGCATTGCCGTCGGAGATAACAGCCTGAACAGTGGGAGCCGACAGGCAGACATCGTCCATCCAAATAGAAATCTGATTATTCAGATAATTAGTTGTCGCGTTCTTGAACTTTTCTGTACCTTCGTCGTTCAAATCAAGGCTTACAACATACTCATTGTCCTGAGAATTGTAGCCGCTTTCGGCCTTTGCAACGTCCTTGCCTTCGAGAACTACGTCGCATGTCGCACCTGTCTCGTCGGTGACAGTCTTTGTACCGTCCTCGTTGTAAGTAATCGTAATACTGCTGGGAGTGCCGCCGATAAAGAGCAGCTCTGCACTCTGCGACAGGCTTTCAATAGTGCCCGAAACGTCCTGAGAATTGTTATCCTTCCACGGGAAGCTCACGAGAAGTCTGTCGTTGTCTGTATCGGCATACAACTCGTAGTCTGTGACGCCGGAAGATACCAGACGAACCTCCAAGATCGACTTTGCGCTTTCGATCTGATCGTCTGTAGCGTTAATATTTTCCTCGGGACCGAATGTGACGCTGACACCGCCCTGAATGTCGGTGCCCCATCTTATATCCTTTGCCCCGCGAATAATAGTGTTCTGCAAATCACCATTCTGCTCATATACACCAAAGAATGAGGTGTATGCCAGAGCAAAGATCAATATGGCAACCACGAAGAACCACGGTTTGCCCACTCGTTTCATTTGATTTCCTCCTTGAAACAATTTTGAGAT
>JBGUUF010000211.1:0-5670 GCA_045133435.1 Acutalibacteraceae bacterium | reverse complement strand
AGGCTTTGATAACAAAATTTAATTACGAGGAGCGCGGCATGAAGGTCTGGCTCATCAAGCCGTCAATAGATAACCGCGACGGTATCGACGAGGTTGCGTCCCGCATAGGTCTGCACCAAAAATGCCGCACGATTTATCCCGAGGACAGCATATGGGAGATATTTGCCGAGCAAAGTGGTATTGATGTCATCATAACAGACGAATGCCAATTTTTCACACCCGAGCAAATCGACGATCTCAGGCGCATTGTGGATGAATACAGTCTGCCCGTGCTGTGCTTCGGACTGCGCACGGATTTTCAGACGCATTTGTTCCCGGGCAGTGCGAGATTGTTTGAAGTCGCGGATTCAATTACAGAAATCAAGACTGTTTGTGACTGCGGCTCAAAGGCAATCGTAAACGCGCGAATTTCACCCGACGGTAGAATAATTACACACGGCGAGCAGGTCATGGTAGGCGGCAATGAAAGCTACAAGGCCATGTGCCATGCCTGCTGGAAAAAGAAAATTAAGGAACAGGACGGTTGATTTTATGGAATACACGGAAATTTTGAAAATGGTAGATCACACGTTGTTGAAGCAGGACGCGACGTGGGCGGAAATCAAGGCGATTTGCGATGACGGTATAAAATATTCGACCGCGTCGGTCTGCATTCCCGCAAGCTATGTTAAACAGGCGGCTGAGTATGTCAGCGGTAAGGTGCCGATATGCACGGTAATAGGCTTCCCGAACGGCTATTCCACCACCGCCGCAAAGGTTTTCGAGACACAGGATGCAATTTCAAACGGCGCGGATGAAATCGACATGGTGATAAACATCGGTTGGCTCAAGGATAAAAAATACGATGACATTCTCGCCGAAACCAAGGCGGTAAAATCGGCGTGCGGCGAGAAGATTCTCAAAGTGATAATCGAAACATGCCTGCTCACCGACGAGGAAAAAATCAAGATGTGCGAGATAGTTTCGCAGTCGGGAGCGGATTTCATAAAGACCTCCACAGGCTTCTCGACAGGCGGCGCAACAGCGGGAGATATTGAATTATTCGCCAAGCATGCCGCACCTCACGTCAAAATCAAAGCGGCAGGCGGAATAAGTTCACTGGATGACGCAGAGAATTTTATCGCTCTCGGCGCGTCAAGACTGGGCACGAGCAGAATTGTAAAAATAATAAAAAATTTATAAAAATTAATATAAGGAAGGAAAGATAATTCATGTCTGAAAAAAATTATCCCACACCGCACATCAACGCCACCCCCGACGACTTCGCACGCACGGTGCTGATGCCGGGCGACCCGCTCCGCGCTAAATTCATCGCGGAAAATTATCTTCAGGATGCAGTGCTGGTCAACAACGTCCGTGGAATCCACGGTTACACAGGCACCTACAACGGCACAAAAGTTTCGGTCATGGCTAGCGGAATGGGCATGCCGTCCATCGGAATTTACAGCTACGAGCTTTACAATTTCTTCGGCGTGGAAAATATAATCCGCGTTGGCACGGCTGGTTCCATAAATTTGAATGTCAAGGTGCGCGATATCGTGATAGCAATGGGCGCGTGCACCAACTCAAATTACGCTTCACAATACAAATTGCCGGGTACGTTTGCGCCGATTGCCGGCTATGAGCTGATGAAAACGGCAATCGAAAATGCTGAAAATCACGGCGCAAATTATCACGTCGGAAACTGCCTTTCCTCCGATACTTTCTATTGTGACGACACGACAGCTACCGAAAAATGGGCAAAAATGGGCGTTATGTGCATAGAAATGGAAGCGGCGGCGCTTTATATGAATGCGGCAAGATGCGGCAAAAATGCCCTTGCAATCTTCACGATCTCTGACCACATTCTGACAGGCGAGGCAACCAACGCCGAGGAGCGGCAGACTTCCTTTACACAGATGATGGAAATTGCGCTGGATACAGCCGTCAAAATGGAAAAATAATTTAAAGGGCGTGGTCATTTGAATATCAAGCGTGTATTTTTGATAGTTCTGGACAGTCTGGGTGCGGGTGAACTGCCCGATGCGGCGGATTATGGCGACAAAGGCACGAACACACTCCGCAGTATTTCGCAGTCGCCGAAATTCCACATCCCCAACCTCCGCAAGCTCGGTATCGGCAATATCGACGGACTGGGATTTCTCGGCACTAATGATGATCCGCAAGCGGCAGTCTGCAAGCTGGGTGAGCTGTCGAAGGGCAAAGATTCCACAATAGGTCACTGGGAGATTTCAGGAATTATTTCCCACAGTCCTCTGCCGACATTCCCGAACGGCTTCCCGCAGGAAATTATTGATAAATTCAGCGAGTTGACAGGCAGGGGAGTGCTCTGCAACAAGCCGTATTCGGGCACGCAGGTGATTGCCGACTACGGCGAAGAACACGAACGCACGGGGGATTTGATAGTATACACCTCCGCCGACAGCGTGTTTCAGATAGCGGCGCATGAGGATATTGTCCCGATCGAAAAACTGTATGAATACTGCGAGATCGCCCGCAAAATCCTCGTCGGCAAGTACGGTGTGGGAAGAGTTATAGCGCGCCCGTTTGTCGGCTCGGCGGGGAATTACACCCGAACCTCCCGCCGTCACGACTTTTCAATAGAGCCGCCGCGTGAAACCATTCTGGACGCATTAAAGGCGGCCGGGCGTGATATGATTTCGGTGGGCAAAATCAAGGATCTGTTCGCCGAGCGCGGTCTGACCGAAATGTTCGTCACAAGCTGTAATGCCGAAGGAATGGCAAAAACAGTAGAAATAGCCGACAAGGATTTCAATGGCTTGTGTTTTGTAAATCTTGTGGATTTCGACATGGTTTACGGTCATCGCAACAACATTGACGGATACGCCGCCGCCCTGTCCGAATTTGACAAATGGCTTGGAGACTTCCTCCCGAAGCTGCGCGATGATGACATTCTGATGATTACCGCCGACCACGGCTGTGACCCCGGCGATGTCAGCACCGACCACACCCGCGAATACATCCCGCTGCTGATTTACGGCAAGTCGGTCTTGCCCGTGAATCTCGGTATTCGCCGCACGTTCTCGGATATTGCCGCGACGCTGGCGGAGATTTTCGGTGTAAATTACAACTGCACAGGCGAGAGCATGCTTGGTGAAATTACTGATATAAAGCAGCACCTGTGCAATGCGGCAAAACGCGCGCTTCAGAATTCCTATTCGCCATATTCAGGCTACAAGGTAGGTGCGGCACTTCTCACAGAAAGCGGGAAAATTTATACAGGGTGCAACATCGAGAATTCCGCGTTTTCACCCACGATATGCGCTGAACGAACTGCATTCGCTAAAGCAGTCAGTGAGGGCGAGAAGAATTTCAAAATGATAGCCGTGGCAGGCGGCAAGGACGGAATTGTGACGAATATTTTTCCACCATGCGGAGTTTGCCGACAGGTTATGAGCGAATTTTGCGACGGAGATTTTACAATTCTGCTCGCTAAAGCTGACGGTTATGAAGAATATACTTTGTCGCAATTGCTTCCAAGCAGTTTTTCAATTTAATTTTTAATTCAAACAAGCCGATTCCGTTGTAGATCGGCTTGTTTGGCGTTAAGTTAAATTATTGTTGAACAAATCACATGTTTGTGGTAAAATAATCCGAGAGGTGACTGCGGTGGAAGAATATATTACGCTCGAAAAAGATTCATCGGATGAGTTTGTTGAAAAACGCTCGCGATTTATAGGATATGCACGCCCCGTGAAAACTGAGGAAGAGGCGCTGGCCTTCATAGCGCAAATCAAGTCAAAGCATTGGGACGCAACTCACAATGTCTATGCGTATTGCCTGCGCGAGAACAATATCTGCCGATACTCAGACGACGGCGAGCCGTCGGGCACAGCGGGAATTCCCGTGCTTAATGTGATGCAGAAAAATAATCTCACCGACTGCGCCGTGGTAGTAACGCGATATTTCGGCGGAATACTGCTTGGCGGCGGGGGATTGGTGCGCGCTTATACTCATGGGGCATCTATCGGTGTAAACGCGGCGGGCATTATCACAATGCGGCTGTGCGCTATCTGCTCGCTCAAGTGTGACTACAACCAATACGGGCGGATAAACTCGCTCATTCCCGAATGCGGCGGGGTTGTGACAAATGCTGAATTCGGCGCGGATGTGGATCTATCCTTTACAATGACGCGCGAGGATTTCGCTTCATTCCTGCCAAAACTGGCTGATGCCACAAACGGCAGTGTCAATGCTGAAATCGTGGGCGAAGAATATATTCGTGTAAATTAAATTAACAGAAAATTTCTTGATATTTTTGTTCAATTGTAGTAAAATTATATGTCAGAATTTATATGTTAGGGTGATATGTTTGACAGAACAATTGACTATCAACAGAGAATACGGCAGAATTTCCGAGCTTTTTTTCACTGTGTGGAATGTAAACCCGCCGATAAACTATATTTGGGTCGATTTTGAGAATAAGCGCGTTATGTGCGGACAGAACGACGAAGTATGCGATCTGGCGGGCGAGCGCAGAAACATCAAGACACAGGGCGGCAAATTCGTGGAGCTTATTTCGTATGACGAAAATGGCGAGCCGATTTTGAATTTCGATAATTTTTCTTTCGAGGAGGAAGCGCCGTTTGTTGATGCCAGTCAGGCTGATTTGACAAAATTTCTTGCAGTTCTGCAAAAAATCGACATTCTTAGCTGGCGCAGCAACTTTCCGTCACGCCGAGAAGGCATAAGCTGGCGTGTGGATATTTATTCACAAAACGGCAGTGAAAAGCATTCGAGCGGACAGGCCCGTTTCCCCTTGGAATGGGCTGAATTCGGGCGTTCGATCAGCGCACTCGTGCAGTCGGTGCAGAGCGACAAGCAATGATCCGCCGTGATTGGAGGATGCTCAGATAATGTCCGGACAAAAGAAGAAAAAGAGCGCTAATGCGATGTTTAACGTGCTCAATAACGAACTTGGCGGCAAATCAAAAAAGAAAAGCTCAGGCAAGCGCAGCACTGCATCCAAAAAAACAAGCACAAAGAAATCCGGTGCAAAAAAATCCAAAAATCAGTCAAAATCTGCGGACAGCGCAGGATTGGGCTGTGTAAAAATATTCGTATTTTTTGTTACGGCACTCGTTTTGGCATGGGTGATATTCATGCCGTCGCACAGTTTGGGAGAATTGACAGAATATCTTTCCGCAGGATTTTCTCAATTTACCGAGCAAATACATAACTCCGACACGCAGGCGGAGACAGTAGCTTCCGCAGAACAACAAACTGCCACGACCACAACTACAATCACAACTACGGCAACTTCAACCACATCAAAACCGACTTCGACCACGACCAAAAAAGTCAGCACAACCACCGCGTCTACGGTTCATTATGTGGATTCGCCTGATTCGGCAGAGCCTGACAACATAAAAGTGTATTTAAAGAGTCAGCTAGTCGTGATTTACGACAATGAAGGCGGTGTGATAAAAGCCTTTACATGCTCATCGGGCAAAAGCTCCACTCCCACACGAACAGGCGATTACGCTATCCACCACCAGTATCGCTGGCGGCTGATGATAGGTGACAGCTACGCTCAATACGCATCGGCATTCAGCGGAAGTTATCTTTTCCATTCGATTCCATATAATAAGCAGGATGCTTCCACCATGTCCAACGCGGCATATGACAAACTGGGAACCGGTGCTTCTG
>JBGUUF010000210.1:0-1798 GCA_045133435.1 Acutalibacteraceae bacterium | reverse complement strand
CGAACAGAACCGAATTCTCGGGGAATTGGAGGAGAAAATCAATCTCACTCGGCTGACCGAAACTCTCGCGCCGCAGACCGTTATCGACGCTATCGACAAGCTGGGCAAACGCATTGCCGCAAGTGAATTTGACGCGCTTATTCGCAGTGTTCTCACCGACGATTTCGGGGTGAATATCAAGGCGGCAGTCAGTCTTTTGAGCCGAGAAAATCTTGAATACAAGATGAAGGTCGAGCTTGGCGAGGATTTCTTCGCGCCCAAAACCACCGCCCCGCCGTCGGGACTGCCGAGCATATCCTATCGCGCCGTTCCGCTGGGCACGCTCTTTCACATCGCGGCGGGAAATGCCGACGTTCTCCCCGCTTTCACCGTTGCAGAGGGATTGCTCACGGGCAACATAAATATCCTTAAACTGCCGCAGGCCGACAACGGGCTCACGCTGATGATTCTGCAAACGCTGATAGAAATCGAGCCGAAGCTGAAAAATTTCATTTACGTTTTCGACACCCCCTCGACCGACATTTCGGCTATGAAAAAAATGGCGGATATTGCTGACGGAATCGTGGTATGGGGCGGAGATTCCGCCGTTAAAGCCGTGCGCGCACTGGCATCTCCCGGCGCGAAGCTCATCGAATGGGGTCATAGGCTGAGTTTCGCCTATATTTCGGGCGATTGGCGGGAAAAATCATCTGAATTGGCACAGCTTGCCGAGCACATCGTAAAAACCGAGCAGCTTTTGTGCAGTTCATGTCAAACTATTTTTATAAGCACAGACAAAATGGCGGATATCACTGAATTCTGTCGGACATTTCTCCCCTATCTTGAAACAGCGCGGCGCAAATATCCTCTCACGGACATCGGCGCGGCGGCCGAGATGACGCTCAAAAAATACACCGCCGAGTTGGAAAAAGTCCTGAACGGCGAGAACAATTCACAACGTCAGGTCTTTCAGGGCGTACAATGCAGCCTTACCGCCTGCGAGGACAGCGCGCTTGAACTTTCGGATTTGTTCGCCAATTGTCCCGTTAAGAGACTTCCAGAAAAGGACTTGATGGCAACCTTGCGCGCCGCCAAGGGTTATTTGCAGACTGCGGGACTGATAGCCGACAGCGAGGATTTCCCACGGCTTGCCGACACGCTGATTCGGTGCGGTGTAAACCGAATCCTGCGGGTGGGCAGCATGTCGGACACCTTCAGCGGTGAGTCGCACGACGGCGAATATTCACTGCGACGCTATGTGAGGATAGTCAACATCAGTCAATGACATTTGTGCATATACACAAAATACCACGGACATCTGTTTGAGTTCAGACGTTCCGTGGTATTTCTTTTTAATAAATCATTCACTTCTTGTCGCTGTCAGATGTGCGGACATTATCCGCGCTCATCAGGAATGAATGAGTGAATTTTTCCGTGCCTGTGGACGAAATATCGCCGCCTATCACCTTGCCGTCGGCTATGAGCAGTGTTGCGGTCACGTTGCTTGGAATATTCGGGTAATTGGTGACTTGATACACCCATTTCTTCGCCTTTCTGCCCTTGTGCTGAGACAAATCAAAGCCCAGCGGCTTCTGAATCGCGTTGTATTCCTCATAGGTTGCGTCGAACTCTGCGGGAATAATAACATCGCGCACATCCAGCGGCTCGGGGTTGACCTCCCAACCGAACTGCGACAGGAATTTGATGCGGTCATCGGCATTCTGTGCATTCACCAAAATCTGCGTGACCGAGGTCACGTTATTCGCCGACGTGCGCTCAGAATTGTTCTTTGGAACAAATATGTAGCACAGTGTAGCGA
>JBGUUF010000209.1:0-1128 GCA_045133435.1 Acutalibacteraceae bacterium | reverse complement strand
TGAGGGCAACCGCCGCATAGACTTTGACATCATCGCAGGCCCATTCTTCGTCGCGGGTCACGGCGGTGATATGCTCTGCTCGCTCAGCGACGAGCAGGTACAGAAATACGCGGAAATGTTCGCAGAACCTGAGAAAATCTCGCGAGCCGAGGTAGAAGCGATCCGCACACTTTCGCTGAGATAATTTTTAAGAAAAACGGAGGAAACCCAAAATGGCAGAATTCAGAAAATCGGCTCCTCAGAGAGCTGCGCAGACGCAGAAACCACTTCGCATAACGGCGAAAATCGACCGATTTGTAAATCTTGAGGGCAGCAGTGTAAAGGCTTTGGCGAGCGTGAATATCGGCGGGGCATTCGCAATTCACGGCATCAAGGTGATAGACTCGCCTCAGAAAGGAATGTTCGTGTCAATGCCTGCCGACAAATACGTTGACCGCGACGGCAACACGCAGTACAGCGAGATTTGTCATGCCATCACGGCAGAGGCGAGAAACTCATTGATTCAAACAGTTAAAAACGCCTACGAACAGGCACTTGCGGTACAGCAAACCGCTGAATCTCAGTCGAATTCTGAGGACTTGAATCCCGAAATGTAAATAATATATGTTTAGCTGGACTTGTGATAAATTTCGGTATATTATGGTCTTGAAAGGGGCGGTTAAATGAAAAAGAATAACCGAATTAAAATTTCAGTTCTGTGCGGAGTGATTCTCATGGCACTGACAAGCTGCGGAAATCAGACAGCAATGCCTGTCGAATATCAACCGAATAACCCGCAGTATTACACGGTGACTCACGATACGAGAGGTTCAACAACCACCGAAACTATAACGGTGCAAACTGTTGAAAATGTGACGGCCGAAACTTCTACAACAACTGCACGGACAACAGCTAAATCCACTACAAAAACGAATGTAAAAACGACAAAATCAACAACCAAAACGACAGTCAAAACCACAACGACAAAAGCGAATTTTGAGATCAGTTGCTGGATTTCTTATGCCAAGAGCTATGCAAAAAGTGTCGGGCTTAATCTCAACAGCAATGCCACCGCCTGCTGGGACAATCCCATAACGGCAGGTTCACATTGCATATATCTTGAACGTGATATTAAGGGAGTCCTTAACA
>JBGUUF010000208.1:0-2225 GCA_045133435.1 Acutalibacteraceae bacterium | reverse complement strand
TGATGTCCTTCTGCCCACTGAGCATGACGCGGGTAAGGCGGATCGAGGTCTGCGCAATTTCGCGGTCAAGCTCAGCATATTCGGGATTCATCGCGACAAATGCGCTGCGTCGCTCGTCGTTTTCTCTGATAACTTGCTGTCTCATAGCGTCAAGTTTAGCCTTGGCTGTGTCGTAGGTCTGGCGTGAATATGACAATCAATTTACCTCCCGTCAATCATTGTAATCGTAGTCGCTGTCGCTGCCCACACTCTCGGACATCCACTCAGCGTCCAAAATAGCCTCGATGTCGCCGGTGTCATAGGTGGATGCGTAGCGTCCGTTTTCGGTGTTGCCGCCTGCAAGAGTTGTAATGCTGTCGGCGGCAGCGGCCTTGCGAGCAGCCTGACGCGCCTCGATTTCGGCGCGATTTTGTTCGTCAAGCTTGAGCGCGGAGGTGATGTCGGTGATTCCGCGGTCAAAATATCGCTTGAGAATGCCGTTCATGTATGAAAAACTTACCTTGCCCGTCTTGTTCACGCATTTGTCGTATGCGTGGCGGATGAGCTCGGTGTCTATATGCTGTGAATTTATCCACAAATCGCTGAATTTCAATTCGGTTTCCGTTGCCTTGCGCTCGGGAATTTCCAAAGCCGAACGAACCGAATTCCACGCGCGGCGACGGGCCGTGAGGGCAGAAATTTTTTGCTCTGCCTTCTCGAAATTGTCGATTTCCTCAGCCGCCCAACCGATTCCCGTCGCTTCTATGTAAGAAATGCTGGATTTTCCTATGGATTTGCAGTATTGAATGAGCATCGGAATGATGGTGCAGGGCAGACCGTACCATTTGGCGAGCGTGACGAAGCATGTGACCTCGGTGTGGGTGAGCTGCTTGCCGAGCGTAGCTTCTACGGCGGTGAGCATGTTTTTAAGCTGCTCGTCCTCCGCGACAAATTTCATGCACTCGTCGAAGCGATAGCGAATCTTTTCCTTGCCCTTAACCTCGGGACCCTGCCCAAGCGCATTTTTAATTTCCGCAGTGGGGGCGGAATTAGGCATAGCAACTGCGGACGAAGCGGCAGACTGTGCGGGGATTTCCTGCGGAGTGTCGCAGGTTTCGGAGACGGGGGAGAGGTTGGATTCTGTGCCGCAGGACAGCAAGCCGCAATTTATCCAATATTCCACAGCGTCCTGCGTGTCTGACGGCTTTTGACCCACGGCAAACGCCAGTGCGTCCAGCGTGATCTCATTGCCGGCATGCCGCAGTAGATACAGCAGCACCTTCAATTGCGCCGCGCCGGCAAGCTTCATGTGCTTGTCCACCACGTCGGTCGGCACGGCAAATATAGAATTCCATTGCCCCAGATTGATTCCGTAATTCAAGTCAGAATCTGCCCCTTTCCGCAAAAAATAATAAAAACCATTGGCCTTTTATTATACCACATAAACTCGGATTTTGCAAATAGAACAAAGAAAAAGCTCCGAAATCTTAAAAGAAAACGAAGCATAATTTTGTGTGGTTGTAAAAATTCAGCGCCCTTTGCGCTCTTTAGCCGTCATGGACTCGACGGTCAGCTCAATCGCCGCCGTGTGGGGGATAACAGCCTCATTTATGCCGAAAGATTCGGCACGGTAATGCCGCATTATCGCTGTCAGCGCGTCGTATTTTTCATCTTCGGGCAAAATACGCGCAATACCTCTGCCAATGACACTTTCGTAATTCATCGTGCAGTTTTTGCCTTCCTCGATAAGCATAAGCTCATGCGCACAGTCCATCTCGAAGCTGACGCGGGGATTTTTTGCAATTAAATCCAGCTTGGTTCCCTCGGTAGCGCCGTGAAAATACAGCTTGACTTGCCGCTCATTCACCGTCATTCCAAAATTCAGCGGAACGATGTAGGGATATTCGCCGTCGTTAATTGCCAGACGGCAAACGTCGCACTGCCGCATGATTTCGATCATACGGTCAAAATCCGTGATTTCTCTGTCGGAGCGCCGCATGGTGATCAGTCCTCCTTGTCGAAAGTGAGCACCATGTATTCATCTGACGGCTTGAATCCGTAGCTGAGATAGAGCTCGCGCCCCTCGTCAGTGGCATCAAGCGAGATTTCGGTCACTCCGCGGAATTCAGCCTCCTGCACCGCCATATCCAGCAGCTTGAACGCAATGCCGCGGCGGCGGTATTCAAGGCGGGTATACACATTCATAATGCGCGCGCGCCTGCCGTTGGGATGGTCAAAGGTGGGCA
>JBGUUF010000207.1:0-6140 GCA_045133435.1 Acutalibacteraceae bacterium | reverse complement strand
ATCAACGTGGACAATCAGAAGATGAGCAAGTCGCTCAACAACTTCTTCACCGTCCGCGACGTCGGCGAGGCATACGGCTATGAGCCTATCCGTCTCTTCATGCTGTCCAGCCAGTACAGAAGCCCGATAAATTATTCTGTTGACATCATCGAGCAGAATAAATCCGCTCTCGCACGTCTCTACACCGCGCTGGAGAACGTCGAATTCTATCTCTCCAAGGCTCCCGCAGGCTGGCAGGACGGCGAAGATGAAATCAAGCAGCAGCTTCTCGCGCATAAGCAGCACTTTATCGACGCTATGGAGGAGGACTTCAACACAGCAGGCGCAATGTCGGCAATATTCGACCTCGCCCGCGACATCAACACCTATCTCGGCGCGTCCTCCACACATTCCAAGGAGCTGGCACAGTTTGCGCTCGACCTCTACAACGAATTGACAGGTGTAATGGGTCTGCTCTACAACCGCAAGGCAGATTCGCTCGACAGCGAAATCGAGACTCTTATCGAACAGCGTCAGGCGGCTCGCAAGGCAAGAAATTTTGCCGAGGCAGACAGAATTCGCGATGAGCTGAAAGCGCAGGGCATTATTCTTGAAGATACACCGCAGGGCGTAAAGTGGCACAAGGCGTAAGAACTTGAAGATACGATTTTTAAAGGTCAGGAGGTAATCCGAATGAAGAGGCTTCTCACTCTGGATTTGAAAAATTATACAGATGATATGCCCGTGTTTGAAAAAAGTGCGGTTCGAGCCATAATCTTCCGCGACGGCAAGATGGCTATGCAGCAGAGCGGCAAGGGCGAATATAAAATACCCGGCGGCGGCATGGAGGCAGGCGAAAGCAAAATCGAAACGCTTATCCGAGAAACCCGCGAGGAGACAGGTCTTATCGTGATTCCCTCCTCGATTGAGGAAATCGGAGAAATTCTGGAGCTGCGCGAGGATGTATTCAACCCGGGGCATAAATACATATGCCATTCGTATTTCTACTTCTGCAATATCGAGGACGAGACGGTTGCTACAGAGATGACTGCCAGCGAGATCGCAAAGGGATTTCATCCCGTGTGGGAGTATCCCGAGGTGATATGCGAGGTCAATGATAAGATCCAGGATAGTCTGTGGCAGAAGCGCGATACCGAATTTGTGCGAATGTTGGCAGACGGCAGAGTAAAAGTTCCCGATGAGTATAAATAGAACACCAACAATGGGTTTCCAAAGGGGCAATGCTCCTTTGGCAGGTCCAGGGCAGCGCCCTGGTAGGGGCGTGACAGCCATTCCTCGAATGGCTGAGGCAAAGCCACCACAAAGCCAAAGTGTTAGAAAAAGTTAAAATAGAAAAAGTATAAGCGAAGCGTAAGCTTCGCTTAATAAAAAACTAACAAGAAAAATCGGAGATTTTTCGAGTGGACGTCATAAAAAGATTGAAATTCATCAAAATAAAACCAAATCGAGCTTTACACGAAGAGTTATCCCGTAAAGCTCGATTTTTTGCAATGTCAGAAAAATTACCGGTGAATAATCGCGATAAAAATGCCGTGTTACGATTCGTAACGCGAATGTAAACAGGTATTAATAGACAGATTTTAAAAATTTTGCTAGAATTTAGGTACTTCATGAAGCCGTGATGATTGCTGATGTGCGGTGAATCATCACGAAAAATCAATTGATAAATGCAAAGGAGCAGGTGTAAAATGTTCAGCGAAAAATTAAAAGAACTCAGAAAGAAAAACGGTCTTACACAGGAACAGCTCGCCGAAAAGCTGTCGGTATCTCGTCAGGCTGTCGCCAAATGGGAGAATAATCTCGGCATGCCCGATGTGGATAATCTCAAAAATATCGCGCTGTATTTCGGCGTGTCGGTGGATTATCTGGTGGGCAATGTGACCGACAAGGACATCTCTTTGGCGCAGAAATTTCACTATGCCGAATTAGTGGGCGCGGGGCTCGGTATATTGCTGGGCTTGGTCGCGCAGAATTTTGAATTTGGCTTTGTTATGACTCTGCTGATTCCCTCGCTGATTTGCGCGGTGGAAAAAATCGCACTGGACATCAGTTATCAGAAAAAGCAGGACAGTGTCGCACAAAAGGAGAATCTTAAAGAAGTTTTGCCCAAAAACTGGTACGGTCGCACTCTGAATACCGCTATGACCAAAGACGGAAAGGCAAGAAGATTCAAGGCGTATGTGTGGGAGGCGCTGTCATTTGCCTCGGTAATGACTATGCTGGACATTACAGCGCAGCTTTTCGGCACGGATGAAATGTTGGTTTTTGAATTTACGGGCAACGGCAGTGTGAATAGCATACTGTCCTGTGCGATTGGATTTGCGCTGATGTTTGTTGTTTCCTTAATCGGTGACACGATCAGCGGTGAACTTGCCGTGAGAAAATACAATAAGATAAAATAATCAGAGGAGAAATTTTCATGAATACCAAAAACAAAATCATAAAATTATTCACAAAAGCAGTATCTTTTTTCTTCGCATTGACCATGCTCTTTGCGATGGCAGGATGCTCAGGCGGCGATGACGGTGTGGTTTCTGCGCCGGAATTGAACATAAATTGGGATTCTGTAAATAAATCAATAGAATCGAGCGATCTTTCATCATACGGATATTACATTGAAGATGATTATGAAGCTTCTGAGAAAGAGTTCGGCAGTGTGAGTCTTTGCAACTACGACCCTGATGTTGCAAACGCATGGAAGAACACGGAATATCAGCTCGTTATTACCTACGGCTTAAATTTCAATCTGAAGTCTGATGGATATTATGATTACCCCACAATAGAAGTGTCTCTCAATGAGACGAACGGCGACGGTTATTACACTGCGACATACAGCGAGGACGGCGAATTTATTGCTGAGGACGGCAAGTGGTTCCTCTCGGGGGATAAGGAAACCTTCTTGAAAGAAAAGGTTGAGGATGCAATAGAAATATTTGGATTGGAGGGTTAATATCAAATGGATTCATTTGATAAGGTATCTCTAAAAAAGGACGCAGGCACCATAGGCTGGCTGCTGCTGTTGGGGCAGATATTCATGCAGGGCACGTCACTTGTAGTAACTGCAATTACTATATTGCTGGGGATACAAGGGGGATTGATGATAGGCTCTGATGTGGGCAGTTTCATAGCCAATATCATAATTCTCGGAATATTCTGGCTTTGCAGGCGAAAGGAAATATCCATGCCTGAAGCTACCACAGAGCATCCCATAAAATTAACAGCACTGGCTTTAATCGGGGTAATTCTTTTTAACGGAATGGTATCATCATTTGATTTTGCCACCAATAGAATGTTCTCAATTCCCATGGAGGTAGGAGAATCTACATCAATGTTGATGAACCTCTTACTCGTGGCAGTATTTCCGGCAATCGTAGAGGAATTTGCATTCCGCAAGGTGCTGTTCGGTGTAATGCGTAAGCACGGATACGGCGTGGCAGCAGTGTTTTCATCGCTGATGTTCGCTTTAATGCACCAGAATATAATCCAAATAATATTCGCTTTCGGCATGGGATTGCTTCTTTGCAAGCTCTACGAACGCACCGGTAAATTAATTTACTGTATGCTTGTTCATTTCATCAACAATGCGTATGCGGTGTTGCTTGGAGCTGCTCCGATGTCTGCTGAGATAATGACATACATCGAAATAGCAATCGGTATTATCGGATTTATCGTCCTGATAATCTGTATCTGCACCAAAAGATTAAATTTGAAGCGATTCCTGAATTATGAAAATACATTTTGGGCGAAAATCGGCACTTGCTTTACCAAAATATCTGTGATACTTTTCACACTGTTATGTCTTGGAATGTGCATTGCGATTGTTTTTATGTGAATACAAAAAAGGTTCGACATCTCTTGCGAAATGCCGAACCTTTTTAATATTTAAGTAAATCTTTAACCAAATTAAATTAGTTGTTGATGAACTTTGTGCTCTCGTCGTTCCAGCTGTAAAGCTTTCTGACTTCCTCACCGACGATCTCGGAGGGATGCTCAGAAGCGAGCTTGCGCATAGCCTTGAAGTGAACCTGACGGCCTGCGGGAGACATGTCGAGAAGGAATTCCTTAGCGAAGGAGCCGTCCTGGATGTCAGCGAGGATCTTCTTCATTGCCTTCTTTGTCTCAGCAGTGACGATCTTCGGACCTGTGATGTAGTCGCCGTACTCAGCAGTGTTGGAGATGGAGTATCTCATGCCTGCGAAACCGCTCTGATAGATGAGGTCAACGATGAGCTTCATCTCATGGATGCACTCGAAGTATGCATTTCTGGGATCGTAGCCAGCCTCAACCAGTGTCTCAAAGCCGCACTGCATAAGAGCGCAAACGCCGCCGCAGAGAACTGCCTGCTCACCGAAGAGGTCTGTCTCTGTCTCGGTGCGGAATGTTGTCTCGAGAACACCTGCTCTTGCGCCGCCGATGCCTGCTGCATAAGCGAGAGCCATGTCAAGTGCGCGACCTGTAGCATCCTGATGAACAGCTACGAGGCAGGGAGTGCCCTTGCCGGCCTGGTACTCAGAGCGAACTGTGTGACCGGGAGCCTTGGGAGCGATCATTGTAACGTCAACATACTTGGGGGGGTTGATGCAGCCGAAGTGGATGTTGAAGCCGTGAGCGAACATGAGCATGTTGCCTTCTTCGAGGTTGGGCTCGATGTCGTTCTTGTACATATCAGCCTGGAGCTCATCGTTGATGAGGACCATGATGATGTCTGCTTTCTTTGCAGCCTCTGCTGCTGTGAATACCTGGAAGCCCTGTGCTTCAGCCTTTGCCCAGGACTTGCTGCCCTCGTAAAGACCGATGATTACATTGCATCCGGACTCCTTGAGGTTGAGTGCGTGTGCGTGACCCTGGCTGCCGTAGCCGATGATAGCGATTGTCTTGCCGTCGAGCATGGAAAGATTACAATCTTCCTGATGGAAAAGTCTTGCTTCTGACATAATGAATATCCTCCGTAAACAAAATTTTTTTGATAGTATAAATTATCATCTTTGCGCTTCAATTAGTCTGAAATCCCGCGCATTGCCTATAGTATATACCATTTTACCAACGATTGTCAATCAATGTTTGTAAACAAAGTGTCAACTATCCGTTGATACCGTCCAGATCATAATCAATCGCGACGCTCTTTTCGGTGACGCTGTGCATGTATTCCTTGACCACGCCACAGTGATATGCGTCCTGCTGATAAGCCTCCAGCGCGTCCATGTCGTCCAGCAGCACCTCCAGTGCAATGTCAAAGGAGCGGGCGGAATGCAGATTATCCACGCCGACTGTAATGCCGCGGAGCAGGTCAACCTTGCCGTCCATCGACAGGAGAATTTCCCTCGCCTTGGCACATTTTTTTGGGCTGTTGTCCGCTAGCTTGAATAAAACGATATGCTTAATCATTATATATACCTCCATGTTAAGTTTGATTTTTATTATATCATCCACTGTGATTATTGTCAATCAAACGGATGTATTCGTTGTATTATGTTACGAAAATAATAATTTTCAGTACAAGAGATAGTAAATTTTATTGTATTCACTTGACTTTGACAGAATATGGTGGTATCATGAAAACACAGATAAAAATATTTAATACGGAGGTATTATATCATGAAAAAAAGACTTGCATCTATTTCTCTTACAGCAGCTCTGCTCGTATCATGCTTGTCCACAGCAGGTATGAGTGTATCTGCAAGTGCAGCTGACACCGCTTCTACTACATCTTCCACATCTGTTAACTATAAGGATGCTATAGGCAATATTGCAGATCAGTTCAAGGAACAGCTTGAAGATGAAGTGACAAAAGAAATTATAAGCGGCATTGCTGATAAGATCGTAAGCAAGCTGTTTTCAACAACAACAACTACTACTGCACCCACAACAACTACTACAACTACTGCTGCAACATCTGCAACTTCTGCAACTGAGTCAACTGCTGCAACAACTGCAACATCCGCAGCAGAGTCCACAACTGCAACAACTGTAACATCTGCCACAACAACTGAGACCACAACTTCCGGTATTAAGGATTTTGCTCAGAAAATCCTTGATAAGCTTGCTTCAAAGAAGTACAGCAAGGTAACAGTTGAGGATGACGCAATCACCGTTTATAAGGGTCACTACAATAGAATCAAGACCACAGGTCAGGGCAAAAT
>JBGUUF010000206.1:0-4170 GCA_045133435.1 Acutalibacteraceae bacterium | reverse complement strand
TTTGCCTGTTTCCAGAAATTGTTTTATCATAAATTAAAGCTCCTTTACAAGAATTTAACCACCTAAAACGAGGACTGCGCAACATCGGGTTTCCAAAGGGGCAAGGCTCCTTTGGCGGGTCCAGGGCGGCGCCCTGGTAGGGGCGTGGGGGCAAAGCCACCACAAAACCCAAGTGCAAGATAAACTTAAAATAGAAATAAAAAACATATGCGCAGCATATGCAAGAAAAAACTAACAATGAAAAATCGGAGATTTTTCGAGTGGACGTTACAGATAAAGTTAAAATTTATAGAATATGGCTGTTAGCCATTACATTCGCGATGGTCGATAGTTCACAGTCGGAAATTCCAGAAAAATACCGAATCAATGCGTATAATCCACTTGCAAATCTTCGATTTTCTCGTTAGTTTTTCTTGAACGCTTCGCGTGCTGATTTTTCTATTTTAAGTTTATCTTTCACTTTGGTTTTACAGGGGCGTTGCCCCCGTACCCCCACAAGGGCGCTGCCCTTGACCTGCCAAAGGAGCCTTGCCCCGTTGGAAACCCGACGTTACGCAGTCATTGTTTTAGGTAGTTACATTTCCTCTTATCATCTCATCCATTGATATTTCTCTTCGGCTACGAGCATCCATGCTTTCTGCCTTCGCCCACAGGAACGGATAAAACGACATGCCCTTTTCAATCGGCAGATTCGCTACATCCTCCCGCCATGTGCTCCATCGAAAATCGCTATAAAACGCATCAGTATCGCCATTCAGACACCAATTGATAAATTGAGAATAATTTATCTCCAGATCCTCCCATTCCAGCGTATCGGGAGCAAAATACCATATATAGCCGTTTTCCGCCCACGCGAACAGACCTCCCAGAATATCCTCCGCCACCAAAATTCCGTTGAACGAAAAATCAGTATTTCGCTTATAAAAATTCGCCTTACCCGCGCCGTATATCCTCAGCCAATTATCAATCACAATGCCGCCGAAATTCAGCACCACCGTCCCGAGCAAGCCTTCCGCATCAAGCTGAACATTCTCTGAAATCAGCTTCAGCACGTCTTCCTCAACCGGCAGAAGCTTGACTTCTTTGGCTGAACCGCTGATAAGCTCAGTGATAATTTTTAATTTATCCAATTAATTTATCCCCCTTTGCTTACGTTGAATTTATCAGATAATCCAATTATACCACACTCACACAAAATTACCAACATAAATATTCTCCCGCAAAAAAACAAAAGAGGAGCAATCGGATCGCCCCTCTGAAATTTACATTTATTACTCCAAAAGAAAATCTATGGCTCTTACAATTTTTATTCCGTCTTGTGGCTGAATAATGCTCCCGTCAAGCACTATTACAAGCTTTTCGTAATTATCTCTTATTTTTTGCAAAGGTGTCAGCTCGCGCTCTCGGGTTTCGGGTGAACTCATTGACTCAGTCACCTGAATATATCTCTTCTCATCAGTTTTTGTAGCTATAAAATCCACCTCTTTGTTGTCGATTTTGCCGATAGCTACGTCATATCCACGCCTTAAAAGCTCAAAATAAATGATATTTTCCAAAATATGCCCGCTGTCTCCGTCACGGTATCCAAGCAGATAATTCCGCAAACCTATGTCCACTATATAATATTTTCCCAAAGTCCGCAGATACTCTTTGCCCTTTATGTCAAAACGCTTTATTTCATAGAAAATATACGATTCAATGAGAGCCTCAACATAAGCCTGTATGGTCTGCACAGCGGGTTTGCCCTTTCTTCTGCCGTCATCCAACAACCCCTCATTCACCAGTGTGTTGCTGATAGATGTCATTGATGTGTTATTTCCAATATTGTCGGCGAGAAACATTATGATCTTTCGCAGCAGCACCGGGTCAGTTATTGCACGTTGCTCCTTTCGCCTTTCTCTTTCGAGAATATCCCTCATAACCACAGCGGAATACACACCGTCCAACGCGGCTGTCACCTTATCGGTTTCCAACCCTACATCTGCCAGCATAGGCATTCCGCCAAATTTTGCATACGCGTCAAACAGCTCCCTCAAATCGTAAAATTCACCATCAGCACCCACCGCACGCTTGGACATAACGCCTGACGGTGATTTGCGCTGAATTATCTTGCAGCCGTGAAAATCCAAAAATTCTGAAAAAGAAAGCGGGAGCACTTTTATCTCAACATATCTGCCCGAAAGATAAGTCGAAAGCTCGGAGGAAAGCAGAAACGCATTTGAGCCGGTTATATAAATATCACAGTCGAAATCCACACGAAACGAATTGACCGCCTTCTGCCACTCGCTTATTCTCTGCACCTCGTCAAAAAATAAATACATGCGACATTTATCAATCACGCGCTCTTTTACATAATTGTAAAAATCCGTCACACTCATCTCGGAATAAATCATGGATTCAAAATTCATCTCGATTATCTGCTCATCACGAATCCCGTTTTTCCGCAGATGCTCTGCCATAAGCTTCATCAGGCTGGACTTTCCGCAGCGTCTGATTCCTGTAATTACCTTTATCATTTCGGTATCTTGAAACGATATTAATTTTTTCAAATACAAATCACGGTTTTTTAAATTTGAATTCAGCACGTTTTCCACCCTTTCGCAAATACACTTACATCTTCACGATAACACAAACTTAGAATTTTGTCAAGTTTATGTTATTAATACCACAAATTTTTATTTTTACGAAGTTTATAATATATTCTTACACAATGCTGAAATAAATATTCCCGCGCAAAAAACAAAAGAGGAGCAATCGGATTGCCGTATGATAAGCATACGGCAACTTCTTGCATCCTCATGATACCGAAATTCGATTGTCTTGCAATTGCGTCAAACGAACTGCACAGCGGAAATCAGTTGATCTCCACCATGACCTTCTTATTTTCGCGGGTTGCAGCGGCGCGCATCACAGTGCGGATAGATTTTGCGATCCTGCCCTGCTTGCCGATAACGCGACCCTTATCCTCTTCATCCACGAACAATGTAAAGGTAATTGTGCCGTCCTCTGCGGGTTCTGCTTCTTCCACTCTGACACCGTCAGGATTCTGAACCAGGCCGCGGGCAATTACTTCAAGCAACTCTTTCATACCAACGTACCTCCTGCCTTGTGGTAAGCCAAATACAGAAAACCGAAGATTCTTTAAAAATTAAAGAATACCCTCTTTTTTCAGCAATGTCTTAACTGTGTCTGTGGGCTGAGCGCCGTTAGCGATCCAAGTCTTAACCTTCTCTGCGTCGATCTTAACCTCAGAAGGCTCAACCATAGGATTGTATGTGCCGATTTCTTCGATGAAGCGGCCGTCTCTGGGGTATCTTGAGTCAGCAACAACCACACGGTAGAAAGGATTGCCCTTAGAACCGATACGACGAAGTCTGATTTTAACTGCCATTGTATATTTCACCTCCGTGTCAAAATAATTACCTTTGGGAAATATCGGTCAGACCGACATTTCTGTATAAAAAACAAGCATCAGCGCTTATTTTTCGGCATTTTACCCATAGGCGGCATTCCTCCGGGCATGTTCTTCATGCCGCGCATCATATTGCGCAGACCCTTGCCCTTCTTGCCGCCAACCTGCTTGAACATCTTCTGCATCATTTCTATCTGCTTGACTAAGCGGTTGACATCCTCGACCTTCATTCCGCTGCCCGCCGCGATCCTGCGCTTGCGGCTTGCATTGAGCAGGTCGGGCTTCTCGCGCTCACGGGGAGTCATCGAGTAGATGATAGCCTCAATGCGGTCTATCATTCTGTCATCTATTTCAACATCGCCCATCTGCTGTTCCATGCCGGGTATCATCGCAATGAGATTCTTGAGCGGACCCATTTTCTTCATCTGCTGGAACTGCGCGAGCAAATCGTTAAAGTCAAAAGTGCTGGTTTTGAGCTTCTGCTGCAATTCAAGGGCATTCTGCTGGTCGATATTCTGCTCTGCCTTTTCGATAAGACTGAGCACGTCGCCCATGCCGAGAATTCTGGAAGCCATACGGGAGGGGTGGAACTGCTCCAAGTCCTCCTGCTTTTCGCCCGTACCGACGAATTTTATCGGCTTGCCGGTAACTGCTCTGACTGAGAGAGCCGCACCGCCTCGGGTGTCACCGTCCAGCTTGGTGAGTATAACACCGTCGATGCCTAGCGCGTCGTCAAAGCTCTTGGCAACATTAACTGC
>JBGUUF010000205.1:0-1313 GCA_045133435.1 Acutalibacteraceae bacterium | reverse complement strand
CGTACTGCTGTCGCTGATGGTGTGTTTTGCGGGAATGGTGGTCGCGATAATCGCGGCGGCGCTCTCCCATCTGGCGCAAAAGGCGGTAGACATGCGCAGTGAAAATGAATCCTATATCTGATATTTGAGGTAGAAAATGATAGTTATTAATATTGATGTAATGCTTGCCAAGCGCAAGATGTCGGTCACGGAGCTGTCGGAGAGGGTCGGCATAACCATCGCCAATGTCTCCGTGCTCAAAAACGGCAAGGCGAAGGGTGTGAAGTTCTCCACACTTGACGCGATATGCAGGGCGCTCAACTGTCAGCCGGGCGATGTTTTGCAATGGGTGGATGAAAATGAGTTAGAAGCCGAAAACGGCAGCAAGAAATAGACTTTGTGATTTGCGGAAAATTTGGGGACAGTTAATATTATGAGAATGAGTTTTTTGGGAATATTTCTTTTATTTGGATCGGCGGCAGCCATAGCCGCTGTGGTTTTGTTTGTCTGTGGAATAAAGGAAACGCTGATTAAGTCGATTCAGACCACCCTCAGTAACGGAGTTTCGTGTGGTCGAATCGACGGCAAAGCCTTTAATCAGCGTTTCCTTAAAAATAAAAAAGCGCTTATGCTGGCGACTGCGGTTGTTATAACTGCGGCGTTAGTTTTGACATATGTTATGCTTGGACATCTTATTACGTCGATGTGATTGCCAAAAATTAACGCGTTTTTTAAAAATAATTTACATTACTTATTGATTTTGTTGATTTTCGTGATACAATATAATTATATTTATATTTATGAAAAATAAACATAAAATCTAATGGAGGTAATGTATATGAAATTTTCTGAAATGCCGTATGTGCGCCCTGATATAGACGCCATAAAGAAAAAATCGGCGGAGCTGACCGATATTATCGTCAATGCCGACTGCGCCGCACAGCAGATAGCCGCATATGACGATGCCGACAAGCTGTTCTCCGCCTTTAACACCATGTCGTCTATATGCTACGTCCGCCATACGGTGAATACCAACGACAAATTTTATGAGGACGAAAATGAATTTTTCGACGAAAGCTCACCCGTTATCTCGGAATGCTCCCAGAGCATTTCGGAGGCGATGCTCAAATCGAAATTCCGCTCTGAGTTGGAACAGCATTATGGAAAACTGCTCTTTACCAAAATCGAAATAGCAGTGCGCTCGTTCTCGCCCGAAATTATTGAACTGATGCAGGAGGAAAATAAGACCGCCTCGCAGTATCAAAAGCTGTATGCATCAGCTATGGTAGAGTGGGAAGGCGAGAAAATTCCGCTCCCCATGCTTGGCCCATACA